>NZ_JBHUEO010000001.1:0-76626 GCF_042680885.1 Siminovitchia sediminis
CTCCATCGGGCAGCCCCAGGCAGACGGCACACGGGTCGTCTATTTCGAGCTGAACGGCCAGCCGAGGGAAGTGGTGATCAAGGATGAGAACATCAAATCCACGGTAGTCATGAAGCAAAAGGCCGACCCGAAAAACGAAGCCCACATCGGCGCGACCATGCCGGGAACCGTCCTGAAGGTCCTCGTGGAAAAAGGGGAAAAGGTCCAAAAAGGCGACCACCTCGTCCTGACCGAAGCCATGAAGATGGAAACCACCGTACAGGCGCCATTTTCCGGCATCGTGAAGGATATTCATGTCCGGGCAGGGGATGCCATTCAACCGGGGGATTTATTAGTAGAGTTGGAAAGATAAGAGGTCAGATGATAACGCCGGCATGTTCCTTAATACTTTCAGAGCAACAGTTTGAACTGCACCAAATGGTTAGACACAAGCTAACTATTGGAGGTGCAGTTCTTATTCATTGGACATATTACCGGTATGGGATAAGTACAGCTTTCATTCATTGTTAAAATGGAACAGAAGGAGAAATAAAGGTATAATTGATAGGACTAAGGTGGTGATCATCTTCTAAATAATAAGGAACCTTGAGCAAAGTCTGCCGATCTTATTTTACGAATCTTTCAGCGATTGAAAACAACGATGATTTCAAGATTCATAGGGAATGCAGGATGTATAAAAGGACTAATGACTTTATTTTTTATTATGAAAGCGCATTCCCGGAGTTTAATGAAAAATAGGGAATATAGGGGTGAGATATGTGCAGAAAGATGATCGGATTCAAGAAATTATTGAAAGAGAAAAAGGACTAAACAAAGGTCTCTCTACAAAACAGTTAACCATGATTGCGATAGGCGGCGCCATTGGAACCGGGTTGTTTCTGGGAAGCGGGCTGGCCATCAGTACGGCCGGACCCAGTGTTATTATCAGTTATGCAATTGGTGCGCTTATTGCCTTGTTATTAATGGGGGCTCTTTCTGAAATGACTGTAGCCCATCCGACATCCGGCTCATTCGGGGCCTATGCGGAACGGTATTTAAACACGTGGTCGGGTTTTTCTGTTCGGTATTCCTATTGGTTCTGTCTCGTGTGTGCCGTAGGAACGGAAGTAACAGCCATCGCCATTTATATGAAGTATTGGTTCCCGGCCGTACCCGGGGTCGTCTGGATTCTACTTTTTGCAGGATTGCTGATTTATGTAAATGCAACAAGTGTAAACGTTTTCGGAACAGTCGAATATTGGCTTTCCTTAATTAAAATTATAGCCATTACGGCTTTTATAATCCTGGCAGTATATGTAATTGTAGGGGCCGACAGTGCTTCTGGGATTGGCTTGCAAAACTATACAAATGACGGTGGATTTTTCCCTAATGGATTTTGGGGAATGTGGATCGCAATCTTTATTTCACTTTTCAGTTACTTGAGTATTGAAATGATCGCGGTAAGTGCAGGGGAAGCGAAAGATCCGGAAAGAGCGGTTCCTATCGCTTTAAGGTCAGCAGTTGTTCGATTGGTAGTGTTCTATATTATATCTTTATCCCTTATGCTGATGATTGTTCCGTGGAGTGTCGCGGGGATTGAAGTAAGTCCTTTTGTAAAAGTAATGGAAATTTTAAATATCCCCGGGGCTGCCGGTATTGTGAACTTTGTTGTTCTCGTAGCAGCACTTTCAGCAATGAACAGCCAGCTATATACATCCACCCGCATGATGTTTTCATTATCCAGGGCGGGCTATGCACCAAAAATATTTGGCAAGTTGAGCAAGAGCTCTGTTCCAACCTTGGCACTGGCTACCTCTGTCATCGGTATTGCCATTGCAACTATTTATACGGTTGTTTCCCCGGAAACAGCTTTTACAACAATGATTTCTATTTCCAGCTTTGGAGCGATGTTCACCTGGTTTATGATTTTCATTACTCATCTGGCATTCCGCAAAACTTGGAAGCAGATAGGAGGCAGAAAGCTGCCGGTTAAAATGATCGGCTATCCTTTTACTTCTATTTTGGGTGCTGCCCTGGTTTTCTCTGTCGTTGTATCGACTTGGTACTCAGAAAATTTTAAAGAAACACTCGTTTACGGGATTCCATGGCTTATTTTAATTACCATTGCCTATTTTGCATGGAAAAAGAGACAGCCGGTTCAGACTGAATTAGAAGATCGGAAAGATGTGCTGTAATCAACAGATAAAAGCTACTTTAATCATCACCTGTATAAGGGCAAGTGCTCCTCATGCAGGTTTTTTTATGTTTTAAGTTGAGACATAATAAGTTCAGCCCATCAGTCCATTGGTAGGTTTGGCAGAAGCTTAGGAAAAATGCCAGTAACAGAACTTGCCGCCTATTTTTTATTTAGGATATCAACAGCAGGATCGACTTAATGAATAATCCGGCTTTTACAGGTTTTAGCCCCGGTTGGAGGCATGATTGCCTCCTTCCGCGGGAGACGGTCTTTCCGCCTTGGGCCGGTTTAGATTTCTCCTGTACAGATAGATAGAACATAACCACCTTAGTCAAACATCAGCGGGCGGGCAATTTTATTAATGGCTGCACCGTCTACCATGAGTGTCTGTCCACTGATATAAGAAGCTTCATCTGAACACATGAACAAACAGGCGTTGGCGATGTCATCGATTGTGCCAATCCGTCCAAGCGGCTGAAATTTCAGTGTTTCTTCAAATGCACCATCAGGATCTTCCAGGCTGGCAAATGTCTGTTGAAGCATCGGTGTATCGACCGTACTTGGACAAACGGCATTCACACGGATATTCAATGGCCCGCAATCAAGGGACATTTGCCTTGTCAATGCAGTCATCCCGCCTTTGGAAGCAGCATAGGCTGCTAATCTCGTAATCGTTTTTTCCGCATGCCATGAGGCGATATTGACAATGGCTCCGCCGCCGCGTTTCTCCATTTCCGGAATGGCATATTTTGAGCACAAAAAAGCACCTGTTAAGTTGACCCCGATAATTTTCTGCCATTCCTCAAAAGAAGTGTCAACGGCCGATTTTCGAACGTTGACAGCCGCGTTATTAATGAGGAGGTCTATCCCCCCAAACCGATCAACAGCTGCCTGTATCAGAGCCTTGACATCCTCTTCCCGGCTGACATCTGTTTTTACAAATAGGCTGTCTATCCCTTTTTCACTGAATTTGCTCACAACTTGCATGCCTAATTCTTCATTTACATCAGCAATGACGACTTTTGCGCCATTTTGGCCAAATGTGTGCGCAATACCTTCACCGATTCCTTGACTTCCTCCCGTAACGATGGCAACCTTGTCTTTTAATCTCATGATCTTTCTCCTCCGCTATAATTACCTATTAGGTCGTTCCATTTTTTTATCCTATTTTGGGGTTAACATATGGTGATTATATTATAAATTTTCTATTTATTGCAAACGGATAAGTCTATTTACTGGTTGGAGAAGAGGTTGTCATTTGGATATTCATGTTTATATGTTATGCAGAAAACGATAAATATTTTTAAGGGTTTACCCTGAGAAGGAAGAGAAGGCTTATGGAGCTGCATCCGTAAGTTTTCCAGTCTGGGGTATAGGCCATGTTTCATTGAGAGATGATCTTTTTTGGGGAAAGGGGGCATGCAATCCTTTCATTATGTTCTATTTTTATTCCTCAGCTATATACCTTTTGTTTTGCCCCCACCATAGAGGTGGGGGAAGCCTAAAGTTTTTTTAAGGTTTTAACACTACTTTAACGACATTGTCTTCATGGTTATTGAAAATTTGATACGCTTTTGCTGCGTCCTCAAGAGGAACCCGGTGTGTAATGATTTCTGTCGGGTCAAATTCTCCATTTGTGATTTTATCAAAAAGCATGGGCATATAATGGATAACAGGAGCCTGGCCAGTTTTGACGGTCAGGTTCCGCTCAAAAATATGTCCAAGCGGGAACATATGATAAACGGATGCGTATACTCCTGTCAGCTGGATAGTACCGAACTTTTTGACAGCGTTGATCCCAATCTGAATGGCGCTTAGGGTGCCACCCTGCAGTTTTAGTTTTTGTTCAACTTTTTCTGTTGGAGATTTTTCTCCGTCCATTCCGACGCAGTCAATGACAACATCGGCTCCGCCGTTTGTCAGTTCTCGCAGAAACTTCCCGGTGTCATCATGATCTTCGAAATTACAAATCTCCACATGGTTCATCTGCTTTGCTTTTAGCAGACGATAGGGGAGGTTATCAACGGCAATCACCCGGTTTGCCCCCTTCATCCAGGCAAACTTCTGGGCCATGAGGCCGATCGGCCCGGAGCCAAGAACGATGACGGTATCGCCATTTTTTACGCCGGCATTTTCAACACTCCACCATGCTGTCGGCAGCACATCAGACATGAATAAGAGTGCCTCATCCTCTAATTCACAGGATTCGGGAATGACAAACGGCATGAAGTTCCCATATGGAACACGTAGGTATTCAGCCTGGCCGCCGGGATAATTTCCATACCTCTCTGTAAACCCAAAATAAGCCCCCGAATCAAGCTGCGGATTCGGGTTTGAGTTGTCACACTGACTTTCCATATCGTGCTTGCAGAAAAAACATTCCCCGCATGAAATGTTGAAGGGAATCACAACCCGGGCGCCTTTTTTGACCTTTGTTACTTCAGGTCCCACTTCCTCGACAATTCCCATCGGTTCATGGCCGATAATATAGCCGGGATGAGTCGGGACGGCACCCAAATAAATATGGAGATCCGATCCGCAAATTGCTGTCGATGTAATTCGAACGATAATATCATCCGATTTTTCTATCTTTGGGTCTTCGACATTTTTCACCCGGATATCTTTTGTACCTTGAAATGTTACTGCCTTCATATCCAACCTCCAAACATGTAGTCTATTACCCTATTCCCTGGAATGTAGCCAACATGCACTGTTCGCCTCACAAATCATAATGAAAATGAGTTGAATAGAGTGTTCATCATGGAGACAGCTATGTTTTTACTTCCAAAACATGATAAAATATCCTGTAAACTTGACGATTCATCGATGTATGATTGATCTATCAAACTTTCATAGCGGGAACTGCTGATGAAAGTATATCCTGACTATGGATTGATGACTTCGGGCCGGGGATTCCCAGCGTTGCGGAGGAGCAAATGTTGACAGGGCCAGCCGGTAAATCGGTTCTCAATGGCGGGCAGGTCATCATTTTGGATGTAGTACCGGAAGGACTTCCTGCAAATGAAAACGCCACCAAGTAATTGCCTGTTCAACTTGAAGCCATCTATACTCAGGTGGAATATCCAGATGCAGCAAGGCTGATCCTTAAACAATCCGTTGATTTCATGAGTCTGGAAGCATGCATGGGGGTTCAAACAATGAGGAATCTGAACAGACATATAACATGCAGAGGCAGCCTCAGGAGAACTTTAAGGAAATGACGGATCCTGGAAATGAACAACTGGCCTATTTAGACTCAAAACAGCAAACATTCTTCAAGATCTAGAAAACAATTAAAATTAGGTGATTCGATGGATTTTACATTCAAGCCTGCGGGAGACCAGGCAATCTTAATTGAGTTTGAAAACAAAATTGAGGAAGAGATCAATGCAAAAGTCCGGCATATTGCCAAATTGGCAGAAAAAGAAGCAGATAACGGATTCGGTGAAGTCATATTAGGTTACCGATCTGTACTTATTCATTACAATCCTGTGAAGCTTTCCTATGAACAAATAACCAACAAGCTGAAAAGCTGGAATGAGGAACACTTTACAGATGAATTATCTGCCGGCAGGAAAATTCACATTCCGGTTCTGTATGGAGGGGAGTGGGGGCCGGATTTGGAGGATGTAGCGAAGCATAATAACCTCAGCCCGGAAGAAGTGATTTCCATTCATTCCGAAGGTCAATATCTCGTCTACTTTTTGGGGTTTACACCTGGATATCCGTTTATGGGCGGGATGTCGACAAAAATCAGTACTCCCCGCCTGTCCTCTCCGCGGGTTTCTATCCCGGCCGGCAGCGTAGGGATAGCCAATAGCCAGACGGGCATTTATCCCGTACAAAGCCCCGGAGGCTGGCGGCTGATTGGACGGACGCCTCTTCGTTTATATGATCCGGATAGAGTAAATCCATTTTTGTTGGACGCCGGGGACATTGTTTATTTTAAAGTGATCAATCACGAAGAATTTTTGGAAATAGAAAAGAATAACCAAGCCTGGGACATCTGCTCTTCTGAGTGACCGAAGGTAACCAGCATCCGGAGAAAGGGGAGTTGACGATGTTTGAAGTGTTGAAGCCGGGGTTGTTAACAACCATTCAGGATTTGGGGAGATTTGGCTACCAGAAATACGGACTGGCTGTATCAGGCCCTGCTGATGGATATGCTCACCGGATGGCAAATATACTTGCCGGAAATGATGAACATGCAGCGGTATTGGAAGTGACTTTAATGGGGCTGAAATTGGAGGTGAAAAAATCGGCTGTTATCGCGATTACCGGTGGGGATTTGGGTCCGACAATCAATGGTCTAGAAGTGCCTATGTGGACATCAGTCCGGGTAAATGAAGGAGACATCCTCCAATTTACAGGAGCACGGTCCGGCTGCCGCTCGTATGTGGCTGTTTCCGGAGGTATTGATGTTCCTGAAGTACTGGGAAGCCGTGCGACGGATCTTGTTGGAAAAATTGGAGGCATAAACGGACGCGCCCTTCAAAAAGGAGACATCCTCCGTGCAGGGCCGAGAGCGGATGCGCGTTTGAAGGGGCGACGCCTCCCGTGGTATTTCATTCCCGAGTATAAAAGCCATGTACATATCCGGGTCATTCTGGGCCCGCAGGACCAACACTTTACAAAGTCAGGAATGGAAACTTTTCTATCGTCCACTTATACCGTCACGAAAGAAGTGGATCGAATGGGATGCAGACTTGAGGGTCCTCCGATTGAACATGTGGAAGGGGCTGATATTATCTCGGAAGGAATTTTTTATGGCGCGATCCAAGTTCCTAAAAATGGGCAGCCTATTATTTTTCTCGTCGGAAGGCAAAGTGTTGGAGGATATACCAAGATCGGCGGAGTGATAGCGGTGGATCTATCTAAGCTGGGGCAGGTCAAGCCTGGGGATACCGTCACTTTTTCAGAAATTCCCATAGAGGAAGCGCAAGAGGAATTAAAGAAGCAGGAACGTTTATTTCGTATTTTGCAGGCAACTTGTTAAATAAGGGGGAGTATACAAATGAAAAAAACGATTGATTTGAACTGTGATATGGGAGAAAGTTTCGGTCATTATAAGCTGGGGAACGATGACGAAGTCATCAAATATATCTCTTCTGTCAATGTGGCCTGCGGCTTTCATGCCGGGGATCCGAATATCATGGATCATACGGTGAAAATTGCCAAGGAAAATGGCGTAGGGGTCGGGGCCCACCCCGGCTTTCCGGATTTGGCCGGGTTTGGCAGGAGAAACATGGAAATCCCCAGAGATGAACTCATGAACATGATTATTTATCAAATCGGCGCGTTAGACATCTTTTGCAAAAAGCATGGTGTGAAAATGCAACACATAAAGCCGCATGGAAATTTAAACAATATGGCAGATACTGACGAACAATGGGCGGTCAATATTGTAGATGCTGTTCTTGCCGTAAAACCTGACTTGCCAATTTATGTAAAACCCCATTCCGAGCTGCACAGGATGGCCGAGAAAAAAGGACTCCCATTCATATTGGAGATCTTTGCTGACAGAGCTTACCACAAAGACTTTTCTTTAGTCTCAAGAAGGGAAGAAGGAGCGGTCATTTCAGAACCTGAGTTTGTAGCTGACCGGATCATTACAATGGTGACAGAAGGGAAGGTCAAAGCCATAACGGGAGAAGAAATTGAAGTCAATGGAGAGACCATTTGTGTTCATGGGGATACACCTACAGCGCTGGAAATGATTAAAGTCATTAGAAGGAGATTGGAAGAAGCCGGTATTGAAGTACAATCTCCATTTGCTTAAAAGCAGGCTTCCATGAATATCCTGACTGTGTTTGTTTTATGATGTTCGGCCAAATCCCCTATTTGATCGATTGTAGTTTATAAAACTTGTCTTCTGGTTAGGCAACAAAACGCCCCTTGTCCAATTAAACGGACAAGGGGTTCAGCACTATGGATGAATCCCCCAATTTTTTAAAAGCAGATGAATCGCGGGTACCAGTTCCTCCTCCGGTATTCCTGCAAAGCCCAATAATATCTTGGGAGGAATTTCCATCTTTTTCTCCAAAGTATAATCGGATAACGGGTGAATTTTTACCTGAGCGTCCAATGCTTTTTTGACTAGTTCTTTTTCATTCATCCCATTCTTCACGGCAAGCAGCATATAAAGGCCTGAGTGTTCGCCGATGACTTCGACTTGACCTTTGTACGGTCTGAGAATCTCCAACGTTTTCTCCAGCTTTTTGCGGTAAATTTTTTTCATTCTATTTAAATGTCTCTCGAAATCTCCTTCTCTCATAAACCGGGTTAAAATATGCTGGTCGATTCTTGAGACGGAACAGTGATAGAAAGACCAGGCCTCTGCTTTGTACTTTTTAAGCAAGGCATGGGGTAAAACCATGTAACTGATACGCAGTGAAGGAATGAAAGACTTGGAAAAGCTGCCCAGATAAATGACTTTTTCGCTGTGGTCCATGCTTTGCAAAGACGGGATGGATTTACCGCTATAGCGAAATTCACTGTCGTAATCATCCTCGATAATATAGCGGTTTTCAGCGTTCGCCGCCCAATTGAGCAGCTTGACCCGCCGGTTGACGGATAGAACCGAGCCATAGGGGAAGTGATGTGACGGCGTGACGTACATGATATCAATATTGGTGTTTTCAATGGCCTCTGTTTTTACCCCCTCCTCATCCACCTCGAGCGGATGCACCTCATTCTGGGAGTTTTTTAATATATGAGAGATTACATGATAACCGGGGTCCTCAACACCATATACGGCTTTGGGGTCCAGTAAAAGAATGAGCTGCTGAAGAAGAATGTCACTTCCGGCTCCGATAACGATTTGTTCGGGGGCGCATTGAACCCCCCTGGCGTGGTACAAATAGTGAGCGATTTCTCTGCGCAGTTCGAGCTCACCCTGTTTATCACCCAGCAGCAGGAGTGAATGGTTTTGCTCATTAATCGTATCTCTGGCATATTTCCTCCACTTGTTAAACGGAAAGTTTTCCGTATCAATCCAGCCGGGGTTGAAGTTGTATTTCACGGATTGTTTTTCTTCGGCCAATTCATCTGTTCCGGAAGGTTGATTTTGAACATATTCCAAGTCTTCATAGGCGAGGACAAAGTAGCCTTTCCTTGGCAGCCCTTCAATGTAGCCCTCTGCAGCCAACTGTTCGTAGGCTGTTTCGACAGTATTCTGGCTTACCTTTAAAAATTCCGCAAGCTTCCGCTTGGATGGGAGTTTTGTCCCGTATTCCAATCGTCCTTCTGTAATTTCTTTTTTAATATAAATATAAAGCTGTTCGTACAACGGAATCTCGATCGAGCGGTTTAAATTGCATGACAGCATTTCCATTTTCCATGCCTCCTTTTAAACTGGCCCTTCCTGTTTATAAAAAACTGGTACTTTCAATAGAGTCAATATATATCTATCATAATCTTAAATCTTACAATTGACAATCATGCTGGAGGCGAAAAAAATGGAAGCAGTGAGTGAAAAAATAAAAGATGTGATGAAAAGAATTCAAGGCGGCGTCATTATGGATGTGGTAAATGCGGAACAGGCAAAGGTGGCTGAGGCTTCCGGGGCGGCAGCCGTCATGGCGCTGGAAAGAGTACCATCAGATATTCGTGCTGCTGGCGGGGTTGCCCGAATGGCAGACCCTCGAATCATCGAAGAGGTAATGAATGCTGTATCTATTCCCGTAATGGCCAAGGCCAGGATCGGGCATATTACGGAAGCCAGAGTTCTCGAGGCTCTTGGAGTGGATTTCATTGATGAAAGTGAAGTCTTGACTCCAGCTGATGAAGAATTTCATCTGTTGAAAAGTGATTTTACAGTTCCTTTTGTATGCGGGTGCCGTGATTTGGGTGAGGCTGCACGCCGTATTGGTGAAGGGACGGCCATGCTTCGTACCAAAGGAGAGCCTGGAACAGGGAACATTGTGGAAGCAGTCCGCCATATTAGGAAGGTGAACGCTCAGGTTCGTAAAGTTGCAAGAATGAACGATGATGAATTGATGACCGAAGCGAAAAATCTTGGAGCTCCATATGAAGTGCTCAAACAGATCAAAGAAGAAGGGAGACTGCCGGTTGTCAACTTTGCTGCCGGTGGAGTAGCAACACCCGCAGATGCAGCACTCATGATGGAGCTTGGCGCTGACGGAGTATTTGTCGGATCGGGCATCTTCAAATCGGAAAACCCTGAGAAATTTGCAAGCGCCATAGTCCAGGCAACAGCCAATTATCAAGACTATGACCTGATTGGAAAACTTTCCAAAGAATTAGGATCAGCCATGAAAGGAATAGATGTAAATCAGCTCGGCCTCGAAGAAAGAATGGCGGAGCGCGGCTGGTAAAAGTGGAGAATAGGGCTTCCTAGAATAGTAAAGAGGTGCCGGCCCCCGCTCTGCCAAGACATCAAAAACTCGAAAGCAGGAGCTTTCGAGTTTTTGGGGCTAACCGTTCAAAAAATAAGCCAGAAAGATGGCAATAATAGCAATCGGCGCTGCATACCGTACAATTGCTTTCCAGACCGCGTGCAGCGTATGATGCATCCGCAGCTCATCTTCGGTCTCGGCTTTTGAAAGAGCATACCCGGCAAACAGGGACACAAGCAGTGCATTGACAGGCATTCCGATGCCGCTTGTCAAAACATCCGCAAAGTCAAAAAATGTTCCGCCGGGAAGGTCCAGATGCGATAGGGTTCCGAACGACAAGGCACTGGGAATGCCGATAAGGAATATGCAAGCGCCGAATATCCATGACATCTTTCTTCTTAAGTGGTATTTCTTTCGGATGCCGGTCGATACGACAATTTCCAGCATGGCAATGGAAGAGGTCAAAGTCGCAAACAACAGCAAAATAAAAAAAACGATCATAAATATACTGCCAAGCGGAATTTCATTAAAAATGGCCGGAAAAATAACAAAGGTTAATCCGGGTCCTTCTTCGGGAGAATGGTCCAGTGCAAAAACTGCCGGAAAAATAACAAGTCCCGCCAGTAAAGATATAATGATATTCAGTATCGATACGTTCAAAGCGGACTGGCCGAGCCGCTCTTCTTTCGGCAAATACGAAGCGTAGGTGATCATGGCGGTGACACCTACACTTAAAGAAAAGAAAGCTTGGCCGAGTGCAAGCAAAAAGGTTTTTCCGGATAAAAAAGACCAGTCAGGAACGAAGAGGAAGCGAACGCCTTCCATAGCTCCTTCCAGTGTCAGTGATCGAATGGCTAAAACAATAAAAAAAATAAACAACAGAGGCATCATCCAGCGGCTCGCACGTTCAATGCCGCTTTTGATCCCGCCTTGTACAATCCAAGTGGTCAAAAACATGAAGGCGGCCTGTGCAAATAACACCTCCAAAGGGTTGGCAATAATGTCTTCAAACAGCATCCCGTAATCTCTGTTCTGCAGACTGAAAAAAATGGCTCTCACCAAATAAGAGAGAATCCATCCGCCTACTACACTGTAAAAGGACAAAAGGACAGAGGAAGTCACTAGACCCATCCAGCCAATCCAATACCACTTCTTTCCGGGAGCCAATAACTTTAGAGAGGTGACTGCATCCTGCTGGCCGCGGCGTCCAATAACGAACTCAGCCAGCAGAATCGGGAGGCCGATTGCCAAAGTGGACAGGATAAATAAAAATAAAAAGATTCCGCCTCCGTTAGTACCTGCCATATAAGGAAACTTCCAAATGGCTCCCAAACCGATGGCGCTCCCCGCAGCGGCTAAAACGAAGCCGATCTTTGATGTCCATTGTTCGCGCTGTTTCATAAAATCCCTCACTTTTCAATGCGGCACTATTATAACTTATTCTGACGATAGAGCGAAAGATTATTTAAGTAAACATCAAGAGCGGAGACAATGAAATGAATTGCCCATAAAAAAAGCTGCCCGGAAAACAGGAACCGCTGTTTCCGGGCAGGCTTATTTTTTATTTATTGATGAACCTGCGCAATAATCCCTTCTTCATCGTCGAGCATAAGATCAATGCCTGCGGAATAAGGATCCCCGTGCAATTCTTCCTCTATCCACAGACGAATGGCTTGAATCATATCTACCGTTTGAAGTTCATGCTTCCAGCTATGAATATATACATCAGCAGAAAATCCATGGTCGTCATCAAAAAGGAGTTCTACTTCTACTTCTTCAGGTTGTACGGACCTTTTGCGGGCTTGATCTATGCAGATGGCATTAATAATGTCCTGTTCTGAAATGACTATCTGCCCCAAGGACCTGTATCCTCTTTTCTTTTCATTTTAGTCAATGCAGAGAATACTTTACGGATGACTACAAACAGCACATAGATGGCTGCAAGGTTAATCATAAGACCCAGGAGGGATCCCAGCATTCCCATGTTGGCTAAAAGGGAACCGAATAGCAATCCTGCCAATCCCCCCAGCATCAGGCCTTTCATCAAGCCACCTGAAAATAGTCCGCCCTTAGGGGCGTTCTGCTGCTTGGTTGCATGAGTGTTTGGAGTTTCCTGCTTCTGTTTTTGCTGAAAGTTAGACTGGTTATTTTGCATATTGAAGCCTCTTTTTCCGGACTTATAGCCCTTGGCTTCGACGGTTGTTGAATGATCCTGAAAAACAAATGTACCGACAGGTGTAAAAAGGAGTGTTGCAGTGAGTAATGCTGTCAACAGTTTCTTCATTTTCAATCCTCCTTCATGATCGTGCAACATTACTATTATACCTTAATTACAATGGATTTTTAATAAAAATGCTGTTTGGGGTAAAACGAAGGAAGAAGGGGGTGTATAATAGAGATAAATACCGTTTTTCTTAGAGGAAGGTACATATATGTCTGAAGAAAATATTACAAGAATTGAATTAAATGGCAAGGAAATCATTCTTATCGGGACAGCTCACGTCTCCAAGCAGAGTGCTGAGCAGGTAAAAGAAGTGATTGAAGCTGAACAGCCGTACTCCGTCTGCGTAGAGTTGGATAAACAAAGATTCGAATCCATTCAAAATAAAAACCAGTGGAAAGAAATGGATATCTTTAAAGTAATCAAAGAAAAGAAGGCAACGCTGCTGTTGATGAACTTAGCGATATCCTCCTTTCAAAAAAGGATGGCCAAGCAGTTCGGCATCCAGGCCGGACAAGAAATGATCCAAGGGATTGAATCGGCAAAAGAAACAGGAGCCAAACTAGTTTTAGCAGACCGGAATATTCAAATCACTTTTGCCCGGATTTGGGGGAACCTTGGATGGTGGGGAAAGGTGCAGCTGCTTTCCCAAGTATTTTTCAGTATTTTCAGCAATGAAACCATTTCTGAGGAAGACCTGGAAAAAATGAAAAACCAGGATACGATCCATGCCATTTTAAAAGAATTTACCGATAGCTTTCCGCGGCTGAAAGTTCCATTAATTGATGAGCGTGATCAGTATTTGGCCCAAAAAATTAAGAACGCTCCCGGAGAAAAAGTGGTGGCGGTGTTGGGAGCAGCTCATGTTCCGGGGGTTAAAAAAGAAATCCATAAGGAACATGACTTAAAACGGCTGTCCGAGCGGCCCCCCAAGTCCAAAGCTCCTAAAATTATCGGTTGGTCGATTCCTATTCTCGTATTAGCGATTATCGCCTATACTTTTTTTGCCAATCCGTCTGCGGGATGGCAGCAGACGATGAGCTGGATTTTATGGAACGGGTCATTGTCCGCTATTGGGACGGCGCTTGCTTTCGGTCATCCGCTGGCTATTCTTACAGCTTTTGTGGCAGCACCCATCACTTCCTTAAATCCATTGCTAGCGGCAGGCTGGTTTGCCGGAGCCGTCCAGGCTCTTATGAAGCGGCCCCATGTCAAGGATTTTGAAAACTTGACGGAAGATGTGTTCAGCTTTAAAGGTTTCTGGAATAACAAGGTGACCCGGATATTGCTTGTTGTTGTTCTTGCGAACTTGGGAAGTTCCCTTGGGACATTTATTGCAGGTGCAGATATTATCCGGTTATTTTTGGATAATATACGATAGGTAAATAAATTCAGCCCAATCGGGAGGGCTGAAGTTTATTTATGAGGCGGCGCTCAGGCAAAATGGTACCTGAATGTGAATGCCGGGAGGCATGATATACAAGGGAGGGAGGACAACACCTGACCTCCTGCTTATTCTTCATCCCCCATCTGCATCATTTCTACTAATTTTTTCAACGCAAAAGACTGATAAGATCCCTTTTTTGTTATCGTCCCCAGCCGCCACAATAGTGGCGGACGTTGGATGGGTATGGCTTCGATCAAAGGGTTCCTTTGCTTTTTCATAGCTGATTTCGGAAGGAGGGCTACTCCCATTTTTGCTGCAATCAACTCTATCGTTAAGTCCCACTGGGACGTTTCGTAAGAAATATGCGGCGTAAACCCGGCCGATTTACAAGAGTTGATAATATAGCTGTGCAAGGTAAAATGCTTGGGAAATACGATCAGTTTTTCTTGTTCAACATCAGTAAGGGATGCGGCTTTCTTCCGCGCAAGCCTGTCTTCCGCATGGACATATAAATAGAACTCGTCAGTTATAAAAGGGCATACATCAAATTTTTCCTCATTAACAGGGAGCACAACCAGCCCCACATCAATTTCCTCAGCTTCCACGAGTTGTTCCACTACCTTCGCTCCAACTTCAACTAATTCAAGCTTTACATTTGGATATCGGTGACTAAATTTCAAAGCGATTTCCGGAAAAAACAAAGTTCCGATGAGCGGAGGAACTCCAAATTTAATTTGGCCGGCTGCAATTCCTTTAAGCTCGCTAAGCAGAGCCGGGATATTGTTTAATTCAGCCAACGCTTTTTCTCCTTGCTCATATACAATTTTCCCTGCATCTGTCAGGCGAAGCCTGCGGCTCGAACGGTCCAATAATTCAACATGTAATTCCTGTTCAAGTCTTTTGACTGCTTTACTTAAAGAGGGCTGGGACAGATAAAAACTTTCGGCAGCCTCAGTGAAGCTTTGGTGATCTGCCACTTTCATAAATGCTAAAATATCACGAAGTTCCATTTCAGGCTCCTTTTCATTCTCTATAGGAATAAACAATATTCTTAATATTCATTTTACTAATAATTTAACCTGGGGTAAACTTAAATTAAACTGAAAGCAAGGGAGCTGGATGGAATGAATGGCAGGGAAGTGGTTATTGTCAGTGCTGTAAGGACAGCGATTGGCAGTTTTAACGGAACACTGAAAAACGTATCGGCACCGGAATTGGGAGCGGCAACGATCAAAGAGGCTTTGAATAGAGCCGGCATAAAGGCTGAGGATGTTGACGAAGTGATCATGGGAAATGTGCTTCAAGCAGGGCTTGGGCAAAACCCTGCCCGTCAGGCTGCAATAAAAGCGGGCATTCCTGAAAGCGTTTCATCGATGACAATTAATAAAGTATGCGGATCCGGGCTAAAGGCCGTCCACCTTGCTGCGCAGGCGATTGCAGCCGGTGAAGCGGACATTGTAGTCGCCGGCGGAATGGAGAACATGTCTCAGGCCCCTTATCTATTAAAAAATGCCAGGGACGGATTTAAAATGGGGGATCAAAAACTTATCGACAGTATGGTAAGCGATGGCCTGACGTGTGTTTTTAACGAATACCATATGGGGGTGACAGCGGAAAACCTATGTGAAAAATATGAATTGACACGGGAGGAACAAGATGAATTTGCTGCTTGGAGCCAGGAAAAAGCCATAACAGCCATTGAAGAAGGAAAATTTAAGGAAGAAATAGTTCCTGTCACGATTCCGCAAAAAAGAGGGGATCCTATTGTTTTTGATACGGATGAATATCCACGGAAAGGGACGACTCCTGAAAAACTGTCCAAGTTGAGGCCCGCTTTCAAAAAAGATGGAAGTGTCACTGCAGGGAATTCATCAGGCATCAACGACGGTGCTGCATCGGTTGTAGTCATGTCGAAAGAAAAAGCGGGGAATCTTGGTATCCAACCGCTCGTATGCATGAAAGCAAACGCCAATGCAGGTGTCGACCCAAGTATGATGGGAATCGGACCGGTAACCGCTGTAAAAAAGGCACTCCAAAAAGCTGGCCTGACATTGAAGGACATCCATTTAATTGAAGCCAACGAAGCATTTGCTGCCCAATCTCTTGCAGTAGACAGAGAACTTCAATTCGATCGTTCTATATTAAATGTAAATGGAGGAGCCATAGCACTCGGACATCCGATCGGAGCAAGCGGTGCCAGGATTCTTGTTACGCTGATTCACGAAATGAAACGCAGAGGTGCCGAACGGGGGTTGGCGACTCTTTGTATAGGCGGCGGCCAGGGCGTTGCTACAATTGTTGAACTCGAAAAATAAAGAATAAAAAAGAGGAGGAACGAATGACATGAAAAGCATCTATACAACATTTCAAGACGCTGTAGCCGACATTACTGACGGTTCGACGTTAATGGTTGGCGGCTTTGGCCTTTGTGGTATTCCGGAAAATCTGATCAAGGCCCTGGTTGAAAAAGGTGTAAAAGAGTTAACGGTGATTTCTAATAATTGCGGAGTGGATGATTGGGGGCTGGGCCTGCTTTTGCGAAATAAGCAAATTAAAAAAATCATCGGATCCTATGTTGGAGAAAATAAGGAGTTTGAGCGGCAGGTATTGTCTGGTGAAATTGAAGTGGAGCTGACTCCTCAGGGAACACTTGCAGAGAAAATACGTGCAGGAGGAGCGGGAATTCCGGCTTTTTATACGCCTGCAGGCGTTGGGACTCCCATTGCAGAGGGAAAAGAGATCAGGGAATTTAATGGAAAGGAGTATGTCTTGGAAGAAGCCCTTACAGCCGATTTCAGTCTGGTCAGTGCGTGGAAAGGGGATAAAATGGGCAATCTCGTGTATCGAAAGACAGCCCGAAACTTTAATCCTATGATTGCAGCTGCAGGGAAAGTCACCATTGCAGAAGTGGAGATGCTTGTTGATGCCGGCGACCTTGATCCCAACAGCATTCATACACCGAGCATTTATGTACAGGGAATCATTCAGGGAGAGTTAGAAAAGCGCATTGAAAGAAGAACGGTGAGCGTATAAAAAAGGAGGAAACCCTAATGAGCGTAATCAATAAAGCCGCCATTCGCGAAAGGATTGCCAAAAGGGCTGAAAAAGAAATTAAAGATGGGTATTATGTAAATCTGGGCATCGGAATGCCTACATTGGTAGCTAATTATATATCCGACGAGAAACAAGTTGTGCTGCAATCGGAAAACGGCCTTCTCGGAATCGGCCCCTATCCTTCAGAGGAAGAAGTCGATGCTGATTTAATCAACGCGGGGAAAGAAACGGTCACTGCGATTCCAGGTGCTTCCTATTTTGACAGCGCCGAGTCCTTTGCCATGATTCGGGGGGGACACGTGAACATTGCCATCTTGGGTGGAATGGAAGTTTCAAAGACTGGAGATCTTGCAAATTGGATGATTCCGGGAAAAATGATAAAAGGAATGGGCGGGGCCATGGATCTCGTTCACGGAGCTGAAAAGATCATTGTCATTATGGAACATGTCAATAAAAATGGGGCTCCTAAAATTTTAAATAAATGCTCCCTCCCGCTGACAGGAAAAAAAGTAGTAGATCGGATCATTACGGATCGTGCAGTGATTGATGTCACGGATTCCGGTCTCGTGCTAAATGAAGTGGCGAAAGGATTTACGGTAGAAGAAATTATTCAATCAACGGAACCGGAACTGCAAGTAGCGGACGATATCAAACTGGAAGCTTATGAATAATAAAAAAGTGGGCGTCCCCCACCAGAATATTGGGCGAAAAGCTGCTCATCCGGAATGGATTCGATCATCTCTTCATCACACGGGCAACATGATGCTCGGGGATCATTCCCTCCACATCCAGGATGGCAAAGCTCTGGCGGTTATGATAAGGCTTAAACTTGGGAGCAGGCGGACTTGTGAAACCGCAGCTTCTTCTTTTACCTCTGGAGGAAGGGTCATCTGTGTGTTATAATCATTAGCAGTAATCTTCGGATTACTCATAAAAAATCGTCCTCTCTTAAAATGTTGGTTTCGTCGCTTTCATTTTACTAGAAAGGGCGATTTTTTGTATGTCTCTTTAGAAGTAAAACAAAATTAGGGCTGTCGCAGAAAATCAGTATTTTACTGACTTTCTGGACAGCCCCGTCGTATTCTGGTATTCTCTCAGACACCTGGTTACAGGGCATCTTTGATCACTTTTTTGTAATACAGGACAGAGAGGATGCCAAAGATGGAATACAGCGCCGTATACAGAAGCATGACAACAAACATGGGGGTCCATAATTCAGTCCCGAACAGAAACCACCCGGATTGAACAGCAAAGTAGCCGTGGAGCAGACCGACACCCAGAGGAATGCCGAAATTGAATAGTTGTTTGGCCCGGATTCCCCGCAGAAGATCACCCTGTGTAAAACCAAGCTTTCTCAAAATGGTGTAGTTTGGCTTTTCGTTTTCACTTTCGTCCATCTGTTTAAAGTAAAGGATGCAGCCGGAAGTGATTAAAAATGTCAGTCCCAAAAAGCCCACGATAAACATTGTAAGACCGTACATTTTTTTCTGTGTACTAATCATTTCATGAAGTGAATGATGGGATTGTCCCTCATGAAAACCAAGCAGTTTAAAAATATCGTTTGCTTTCACAATATCTTTTTTATTTTTAATATCGATTCCAATGTACACCGGTTCCGTTTGAATATCAGGTTTTACATTTTTCTTTAGGCGGTTAAATACGCTATCATCCACGATAGCAACCGGGCTGCCTCCTCCTGTGAAATTCCATGAAATGATATGTTCCTCTCTTAATCCTTTGAAATTTTGTGTAATCGTTTCGCCCGGTGTTTTCAACTTAATTTTTCCATGGTCTTTAAAGGACATAAATCTCTCCAATATATCAGAATATCCGGTAAACATCGTATCCTCAGGTGAGACATCTATCCCATCGACTTCCTTGTCACTGACAACAGCTGTTACCATATGATTAATGTCTAATTGTAATCCTTCCATGTTTGTTTCCAGGACATTTGTCATATCGGCTTCCACTTGCAGAACATGGATTCTTGTTTCGCTGAATGCGATCTGATTTTTATTAAAAGTATCTCCTAGTTCATCCGCATCTTTTATATCTGTCAGTGTGAAATCTGCAGGTACATAATCTCTGGCAAGTTGTTCGGCAGAATAGTATGAAATATAGCTGAGAGACAGCAAGCCGACGGCCAAAGCAGATACGGTCGTAATCACAGTTAATAGCAGCGCGTTGGATTTCATTCGAAACATGATGGAAGAAAGAGACAATACGTCATTGATCTGTAAATATCCGTTTTTCCTCTTGCGTATGAGATGGAAGATAAAGCTGATGGATCCTTTGTAAAAAAGATACGTCCCTATGATCACTGATGCCAAAATAAATAGCATCGCTCCAAATAATTGAGGCATCGTAGTAAAATCACCATCAAACAATTTGGATGAAACATAGTAGCCGGTAATAATCAATGCAATTCCAAGGGTTCCGATGATTATTTCAAACAAGGACAGCCTTTTCACTGTTGCTTCGGTTGATGAGAGTACCCGAAACAGCGATAAGATACTTTGCCTTTTGATAAAAAAGTAATTCATCAGCAGGATCAAAAGATAGATGACTGAGAAGACAATCGTTGTTTGTATCAATGCTTTTGAAGAAAATGACAATGTGGCGGTTTCTTCAACTCCCGTCACCTTATACAAGATCATTGTGATGAACTTAGATACAGAAAAGCCTGCCAGGATTCCAAGGATCAACGAACTGAAATAAAGAATGAAATTCTCAGCACTTAACAGGCGAAAAATTCGGTTCTTTGTCATACCAATCAGTTGAAAGAGCCCGATTTCTTTACTTCTTCTTTTTATAAAAAGCTGATTGGCATATAGGAGAAAGACGGATACGATCGCCACTAGCATGACCGATGCAGCCCGGAGTCCCGCGGCGCCTTTGATTGATCCTTTTGCCGAGTCCATGGCAGGGTCGTATTGCAAGGTAACAAAAGCAAAATAAAGGGCAACGCTGAACATCAAAGCAAACACATAAAGGTAGTAGTTCTTCAAGTTCTTTTTCAGGCTGCGAATTACGATTTGATTAACGTTCATCGTGAACACCGCCCAGGACACCCTGTGTTTTCATAATATCTTTTAAAAACGTCTGTCTGGTTTCCACGCCTTTGTTTAGCTGTGTATACATTTGTCCGTCCTTAATAAAGATGACTCTCTGTGAATAACTGGCGGCCACTGGATCATGGGTGACCATGAGAATCGTAGCACCCAGCTTTTCGTTTAAGCCGCTCAGTTTGTTCAGTAGATCTGAAGCGGATTTGGAATCCAAAGCACCGGTTGGTTCATCTGCAAAAATAATGCTCGGTTCATGGATGAATGCTCTCGCAGCTGATGTCCGCTGCTTCTGTCCTCCGGATATTTCGTTTGGATATTTACTTTCTATATCGGAGATGCCCAGTTCAGATGCCAATTGCCGAAACTTCTGCTCTGCTTCTTTTTTGGGTGTTTTGGAAATCGATAAGGGCAGCAGGATATTTTCTTTCACAGTCAGAGTATCAAGCAAATTATATTCCTGGAATATGAAACCCAGATGATTTTTGCGGAACTGGGCCAATTGTTTTTCTTTCATTCCAACAATGTCTTCCCCGTTAATCTTGATCGTCCCCCGGGTTACTCTGTCGATAGAAGAAAGGACGTTCAGCAAAGTGGTCTTTCCCGACCCGGATGCCCCCATGATACTCACAAATTCTCCTTTTTCAACTTGAATATCAATCCCTTTTAAAACTTCCTGCCTATTAAATTTATTTCCATAGCTTTTATAAATTTTCCGTGCCTCTAAAATACTCATGTTTATTCACCCCTCAATATCCATCATATAAGGTGAGTCTATTTGTTTCCTTCGATTCCCCGAACAAATCACGAAAGCATGTGACAATCATGTCACATGCTTGTAAGATTCACAAATTCATTTTTCTTCGGAAAGATCAGTGTAAATGTAGATCCTTCACCGGGAACAGATGTAACATGGAGCTGGATCATGAGCCATTCCGCTGCTTTTTTTGCCAAATACAGTCCCATTCCGGTTGCAGCCTGGTCAGGACGTACGGCCGATGTGAAGCCTTTGTCAAAAATACGCGGAAGATCCTTCGGGTCTATTCCAATTCCAAAATCATGGACTTCCACAACAGTATGCCCATGTTTCATGTAGCTCTTTACCAGAATCTCCGAATTTCCGCTGTATTTTACAGCATTGGTCAACAGTTGTCTCATAATAAAAGCGAGCCATTTATGGTCGCTAAGTACTTCCTCCACTTGAAGGTCAACCCCAAAGCCAATTCCTTTTTGCATGCACCAGGAACGCAATAGTTTGATCTCATGGGAAATCATTGGCTCAAGTGCTATTTTTTCTGCATGGAGATCATTTTCAATAAATAACATTCTTTTTTGATGGAGCTGTTGATCCAGCAACAGGTGGATTCTTAGCCATTCATAGGTCAGCCGGGATTTGATGTTTTCGTCTTCTATCCGCTCGATCATTAAATGCAGGGCTGTTAAAGGGGTCTTCACCTCATGAATCCAGGAAAGCAAATCGTCCCTTTCCTGTTCTAAAGCAAGCCTGTTTTCACCGGCTAAATGGGTGAGCTTCCGTATTTGTGCGGCAAGGCGCTCTTCCACAATTTTTTCAAATGGAGTTGCAGCTTCCGGAATTTCTGAAGCGTCCAAATCAGCTTCCCATTCATCCAAATGTTGATAAAAGAAAGTTTCTTTATGGTAACGGACTGTTAAAAAGATGAAAAAAATCAGCGCAGATAAAAATACAACATAGACAGCCGAACTGAGCGATATGGCTGGATCCAGGTAAGCAATGAAAAGAAGCAGGAGCTGCAGGCATACAAACAACAGGATCCAGCTAAGCCGTTCTTTCAGAAATCGCTTGATCATGGAAGGGTCACTTCTTTCGCCATGTAGCCTTGCCCTACTTTAGTTTCAATCCATTGTCCCAGGCCTATTTTTTCCAGGCTTTTTCTTAAGCGATTGACATTGACGGTCAAAGTATTGTCACTGACAAACCGTTCATCATCCCATAAGCTGTTGATCAACTCCGTACGGCTGACAATGGTATTTTTCTTTTCAATCAATAATTTTAAAATAAACATCTCGTTCTTTGTTAACTCGACGGTTCCTTTTTCATTGGAGACCGTGTTTTTCGTAAAATCCACAGCTGCACCGTTCCAGTTTTTTATATCAGTTAATTCTGTGCCGTAGTCATATACGCGGCGGAGAATAGCCTGAACCTTTGCTATGAGGACGTCAAAATGAAAAGGCTTCTGAATAAAGCCATCTGCGCCAAGCTGCATGGACATCACCATATCGGTTGGATGGTCCCTTGAAGACAGAAAGAGAATCGGGACGTTGGAATGGGAGCGGATCATCCGGCACCAGTGAAAGCCGTCAAATTTCGGCAGTTGTATATCAATAATGACCAAATCCGGTTGAATAGAAGCAAACTCCTGGATGACACGGCCAAAGTCTGACACGCCGTAAACATCGTAGGACCACTGTGTAAGCCGTTCTTTTATTTCATTAAATAGAGTAGCATCATCTTCAATCAGAAGGATCTTAAACATGGGACCACCGCTCTTTTTTCATATATTCTATTTGTTATTGTATCGGAAAAACTCTGTTCGTGAAAAGGACCGTTTATTTCGTTTCGGATTTTTGACAACTTGTGCTGAAAGCATCAGAATGAATGAAAGATTGGTATATTGGAGGTTTTATTATGGGGCTGCTTGCCGTTCAGCCGTATGTGAAGGTTCTCAGGGAAATTGAAAATATGGACATCACATGCAAGGAAGAAGAGCGGAAAATTCACCTTTATCATGACCGCCTTGTTACAAAATACCATGAATTTTTGGCACAGGATATATCAGATATTTCATTTAAGCAAATGGGGGATGCCGGGGGACTCTTATACATCCATACCAACAGGGGGATATTCTCGTATACTGTACATTCCTCACCCGATTCTTTCATCAAGGCGTTCAGAATGCATATAAAAAAAGATTATTTTTAGCGGGGTGTGTTTATTGGGGTAAAGGGAAGCCAGCGTTTGCTGGCAGTGATGAACTTGATGATGGAGGAAACCGATGAGTCGAATCAGCTGAGCATGAAAGAAATAGCTGAAAAATTGAAGCTGGCGTTATCGGCCGAGTCAGAATTTGATCCACGAGCCATCAAACGGGACTTGGACGCACTGGATAAACAAGGGTTTGAAATTATTACAAATAAAACGAACTACGGCAAAGTTTTATACAGTCATCAGCATCGCCTGTTTGAAACATATCAACTGCGTATGCTGGTGGATGCGGTGTTATCGGCCCGTTTCATCACAGAAAAAGATAAAAAAATATTAATCCGGAAATTGAAGAAATTGACAAGCAAGCATATAGCCAAAACATTGCCGGATCCCTTGATCTTTAATCCTTCTTCAAACATGGACTATCACTTAATTAAGATCAACATTGACCGGGTGCACGAGGCTATTTCAAACAGCAGGGTACTGGAATACCAATATGGAAAATATAATGTGGACAAGGAATTTGCCTACAACAGGGACGGTGCTATATACAGAGTGGAGCCATATGCCCTTATATGGCAGAATGATTATTATTATTTAATCGGAAAATTTCAGCAAACCAACGAATTTCGACATTATCGCCTGGACCGTATCCGGAATATTCGCGTGACAGAAAAGAAGTTTCGGCGAGAGGATCTGGATATTACGAAGTATGTAGATCAGTCTTTTCACATGTTTGCAGGCGAAGAAGCACTGGTGAGGATTCAATTTAAAAAGGAAATGATTAACATCATTATTGACAGATTCGGACTCGATGCCGATATCCGAAAATTAGATGATGAACATATTTTGTTGACCACAAAAGCGAAAATCAGTTCCGGGCTGGTCAGTTGGATCATGCGATGGGGCCACAAAGCAAAAGTTCTTTCGCCCAAATGGCTTGTGGACGAAGTCAAAAAGGAAATTATGCTAATGCAGGAACTCTATTAGTTTTTTTCTCTGAGGGTGTACCATTTTTGGTACACCTTTTTTTGTATGATGAGAGATAACAATAGGAGAAGGGGGATTTATTTTGTTTAAAAAATCGATTTTGCTGATTTTTTCCGTAGTTGTTTTGATATTGGGCGGTTGCGGAGCTTCGGAATCATCAAGTGGAGGTGATTCAAGTAAGAGTGATCCTTCAAAGGAGGATAAAAAATTGCTCTCTGATGAAGAGTTTGAAAAAATGTTCTCTGAACCGAAAAAATATAAAGGGTCCGGCGTTGACTTTTATGCAAGAGTTTTTATAGAGCCTGAGCGTGACAGTGATGGGACTTACTTACAGGCGTTTGCGAATAATCATGATGAACGAAATGTCGTGATTATGTCGGAAGACCCCAGCCTTGAGATAGCATCGGAAGATATTATTCATGTCAAAGGCGTCATTAAGGATACATTTGAGGGAGAAAATGCCTTTGGAGGCCAAGTAACAGCTCCTGCCATTTTGGCTGAAACGGTTGAGGTTTCTGATTATCAAACTGCTTTTGCCCCTGCAAAGGAAACAATAGAATTGAATGAAGAGCAAAACCAGCATGGTTATATACTTGAAGTGCAGAAAGTAGAGCTCGCTGACCAAGAAACACGTGTTTACGTGAAAGTATCCAATGAAATGGACGCAAAAATAAACTTCTACTCATTTGATGCCAAACTGACTGCCGACGGGAAGCAGCTTGAAGAAGAAATGAACTACGATGCCGGCTATCAGGAGGTTCAGTCTGACATTCTTCCGGGAGTGGAATCAGAAGGGATTATTGTTTTTCCGGCCATCCCTGAAGAAATGACTGAGTTTACATTATATTTTGAAGGGTCTTCCGAAAATTGGGAATTAACTTTGGAACCTTTTGTATTTGATGTTGTACTACCATAAATAAAAGGAGAAGGACCTCATGAAAAAGTTTTGGCTGTTTATGATATTGAGTGTATTTGTGACGATTGCGGCTGCCTGTGGCAATGAGGCAAAAGGCGAACAGGAACTACAGAAAAAAGAAACTGCGGAAGAAGAAGTGCAGGCGGAACAGGGTGTTGATGTAGATAAAGGTTTAATGAATGTAGAAATAACCCTTCCAAAAATTTTTTTTGAAGGCGAAGATACAGATACATGGATTGCTCAGGCAAAGGAAAATGGGGTAAAGGAAGTTAAACAGAACGACGACGGTTCTCTCACATATAAGATGTCAAAAAAAGAATACAACGAAATGATGAAAGAAGTGGAAAGCAGTACGCTGGAATCCATTGAAGAGATGAAAAACAGTGAGGATTTTCCTTCTATCCAGGATATTACCCATAACAAAAACTTTTCAGAGTATACTCTCGTAGCTGACCAGGAAGCATACGAAAACAGCTTCGATGGCTTTGCAGCTTTAGGACTGGGTTTGACCGGAATGTACCACCAGGTTTTTTCAGGAACATCTGCGGAGAAGGTGAAAGTCACCATACATCTGGAAAACGCGGACACCGGTGAAAAATTTGATACGATTGTATATCCGGATGATTTAGAGGAAGAAGAAAATGCAGAATAAGAGCAGTATGGCTTGCTCTCCAATAAAAATTTCACAGTCCTGTGGACTGTGAAATTTTTTGTTAAACGTATATTAATCCTGCGGTTTGGGGGGACGCGGCCAACGCCTCCCGGGGGGTTTTTTAGTTTGTACGGCAGGAATTCGTTCAGATATCCCCGAGTACCGGGTACTTTTGTTTTCTGTAGAAATACAGGATCCAGTTTTGCCTCTGTTCATAAATGGATATAAGAAAGGTGTTGTGCTTACTACTATCAATAGTAAACCCGCTGTTCATTCGTTCAGCCTGCTCCCTTACGAAAGATCCCAATATATCACTCTTCCGGATACCTCTCTTTCAATGACTGAATAGAGCTGTTAATAAGTTTTTTCAGTACAGCCACATCAATGTCTGCGAGCTTGTTAATATAAACGCAAGATTTACCGCTTGTATGTTTTCCAAAGCTCTCCAGTAATTTTTCCTTCGCGGGGTCACATGCGGACAGATACAAGCTGATTTTGGCTTTGCGCGGTGAAAACCCGACGAGCGGGGCATCCCCTTCATGGCCCGATGCATATTTGTAGTGATAAGAACCAAACCCGATAATACTGTCTCCCCACATTTTTGCTTCGCAGCCGCTTGCCTCTGTAAAAATATCCAGCAGCTGATAGGCATCTTCCCGCTTTTTTGGACTTTCTACCTGTTCTATAAATTGTATGACACTGTTGTCATTTGGCTTCGTTTTTAATTCGTACATAGCGCCGGCCTCCATTTTTTTCATCTTTGCTCTTTCTATTTAGTCTATAATAAGAGAAGTAAGAATTCTATACTAATACTAAAGGAGGGGCCATGTGGATGCGGAGATGCAATCGGTTTTAAAAAATCAGCAACTGGTGATAAGGATGTCAACCCTTGCAGGAAAAACGGTGAAATGGGTATGGGAACCATTGCTTGAGAATGTAAGACATCCCGCACCTCATCGCTTGTCAAGGGTTGCCGGAGTGTCTAAAAAAAATCCAATGAAGGATTTTTCGGAAGTATGAGAAGCGTGACCAAGGATGCCGAGTTAAGGGGCCTGAAATTTGATTGAACTGGATGAAAGCACCAAATATAAGAAGAAGTGGTTGAAATCGGGATAAGGGGGATCTCATGAAAAAGTTCATTGCGTTTTTAGTTATGTGTATATTTTGCGGCTATTTTTTTCCGGCGGACGCCCGTGCCGAAAGTCCTTTAAACAAGCAGCGTTATTCCATTTTATTTGAGGATCATGCTGTTCCCCGCTCTTTTGAGGAACAGGTCAAACGTGCAGGTGGAGAGGTGATATACACCGTTTCGGAAATTGGATTTGCTCAAGTGGAGGCACCAAGTGAAGTGTTTGGTAAATTAAAAGGGCTTCCCGGTATA
Source organism: Siminovitchia sediminis (assembly GCF_042680885.1). Taxonomy (NCBI): domain Bacteria; kingdom Bacillati; phylum Bacillota; class Bacilli; order Caryophanales; family Bacillaceae; genus Siminovitchia; species Siminovitchia sediminis. The sequence goes on from NZ_JBHUEO010000001.1 coordinate 27,165, forward strand.
AGTGCGGCCAATCCAGCGATAGCCTGGAGCCTTCCGGAGACTCTACAAATCAAAGGCAACAGCGGATACCCGGAAAACGCCCCGCTTTGGGATTTGCAATGGGATATTCAGCGCATCACGAAAAACGGTGAAAGCTACCAGCTGGGTACAGGCTCTCATGATGTTGTAGTCGGCATCATCGACTCGGGAATCGACCGGGACCATCCGGATTTGGCAAAAAACCTTCTCCCCGGTTCGAAAAACTTTGTCCCTGCGGGGGGATATGCCGGAACGGAACCTCAGGAAAAAGGAGATCCGGAAGCGTTTGATGACTTGACCGGACATGGTAGCCATGTGGCAGGAGCCATCGCAGCCAATGGAGACATGCTTGGTGTAGCCCCGGATGTCGGCATTCGTTCTTATCGTGTATTTGGCCAAAGCGGCGCAGAATCAGCCTGGATTTTTGATGCCGTAGTAACGGCGGCAAACGATGGTGTTGATGTCATCTCCATGAGTCTGTCCGGTTATAACATCAAAGGGCAGATCTTTTATACCAACCCGGAGACAGGGAAAAAAGAAAAGCTTGGAAGTCATATTGCAGATTACAAGGCCTATCAGCGTGCTGTTAAATATGCGGTCAAGAAAGGTGCTCTTGTTGTAGCCGCAGCCGGAAACGAAGGGCTAAACGCCACGAACAAAAAAGAAGTCCTGGAATATGTAAATTCACAACTCAGCCCATATGGGCTTCATGCAGTTGGAGCAGGGTTTCAAGTTCCAGGAACGATTCCGGGCGTTGTTGTTGTTGCCGCTACTGGTCCAAAGGATGTGCTCGCCAGCTATTCCAATTACGGCCCCGGATTTGTGGACATTGCAGCTGTAGGGGGCGATGGAAGGCTGTATTTGCAATACATGCTGGAAGGCCGCCTGGAAGATTACATGGAAAAGCGTTTATATGAGAAGGAATACAACTTAAGTACCAGCCATAACGGCGATCATTATTGGCATGTCGGGACCTCAATGGCTACTCCCAAAGTGGCAGCTGCAGCTGCACTTCTAATTGATCAGTACGGCAAGATGACACCATCTGAATTGGAAAAGTTATTATATCAAAAGGCTGTTGATCCGGTAAAAGGCCTGGAGAAAAAGTCTTTTGGAAACGGACATTTAAACGTTTATCAGGCATTGCAATAGAAAGTTTGCCGGAAGAAACCACTTTTTTTGGTGTGGTTTCTTTTTTTTGCTAAATTTATAGGAAATAAATCCTGTAATCCAATTGTCATATTTCCTCTATAAATGTAAAATTAAGAGACTGATAGTAAATTTTTACTGTATTGCCGAAAAATATAAAAGAGGAAGTATGAGAGAAGTGGTCAAATGGAAAACGCCGGCTGGGTGGATCATCTTTATCATAGGGTTTTTCCTAGTGATAGGAGGGATTGGCCAGTTTGTAAGTGCCTCGATCAAAACAAAAGGCCAGGAAGACAGTCAAATAAATGAACAAGATGTAACTATCGTTCCTATTGATTCTCATATCAGTAAGAGAATCACAACCAAGCAAGGGGAACAATATACATATGTTATTGAGAGCCCTGAGTTAGCCGGCGAAGAAACTAACCGGTCCATCAATCTATGGATAACAGAGCAGATCGAAACATTTCTAACAGATGTCAGGGAAACTCCATCGGAAATAGCGGGACATTCCGAACTTCATTTGAAGATGGAAGTTCTTCCAAATACAGAAACGTATTACACTTTGGTATTTAAAATCTACACCGACTTTGGTGGGGAAACTGGCCGTCACTTCGTGAAAGCTTTTAATATAGACATAGAGAAAGACCAGTTTTTGACTATCGGAGAAATGTTTGATCTGGCAGGAAAGGGTGAACATTTTGAAACAGCTGTTTTGGATGAGCTCCATCAGAATCAAGAGATTCAGGAAGCTGTAAATGTTGAAGCCTTAAAGCAATGGATTCTGGAGCCGGAAAGCTGGGAATGGTCTTTAGACCTGGAAGAATTTACGTTATACATAGACGAAGCAGACCTTTTTTCCGGATTTGCGCAAGTAATAGAGGTACGTGTTCCTATTGAAAAACTCTATTTTATTCTCCACGAAGAGATGGAATCTTTTTTGGATATGCCCTATGAGCAAAAGCAGGAAATGGCAAACATCATTCAACTGGAACAAATGAAACGGAACCCGGAGGGGAAGTATGTGGCCCTTACTTTTGATGACGGGCCAAAACCTGAAGTCACTCCCGGAATATTGGAAACGTTAAAGAAGCATCAAGCGAAAGCTACCTTTTTTATGCTTGGAAAGCAAGTAAACAACCATCCGGAGCTTGCCAGAAAAGTAGTCGAAGAGGGGCATGAAATTGGGAATCACTCCAAAAGTCACCCGAATTTAGCTAAATTAGGTCCAAGCCAAATTAAGGCGGAAATGGAGTACACGAAAAAAAAGATAGAAGAGGCTACAGGTGTAACGCCATATTTGATCCGGCCACCATATGGAGCCTACAATGATTATCTTATTCAATATGCCAAAGATCATGGCAGTCCGGTCATTTTATGGTCTGTAGATTCCTTAGATTGGAAGATTCGCAATGCCTGGTCTGTGAAGTATAAAATCGAAAACGGAATATCTCCTGGAGGGATCGTTCTTATGCATGATATCCATTCGACGACCGCCGACGCGCTTCCGCATCTGTTATCTCAACTGGCAAAAGAAGGATATCAATTTGTTACAGTTTCTCAATTACTCCAGTGGCAAGAGCAGACGGGGACAGGACCTCATTTTGGCATAGTAAAAAGCAGGTAATCTTGACAGGGCAGCATATGCTGCTCTTTTTTGTTTTAAAATAGTAAATAGTTGGAAGTTTGTAGATTTGGAGTGTAAATGTTTCGTAAACATTGCCGATTCCACAACTTTTGAACTAGGTTAACTTTCTGGTTTATGGTATATTTATCCCATACAGTCTAACTTTCCCACTCCCGGCAAAGGTCCAAGCTTATTTTTTTATGGATCGGTGATGCAATCATTACATTTTTAAGCTGTGAAGAGGCAAGGAGGTGAGAACATGAGACGGCCATTGATTAATGTAAAACAAGATATAAAGTTAGATACTAAAATAACAACTGCGAGCAGAACAAAGGTGGAATCCGGAGTGATGCTTGATAAAAGACTAAGACAAAAACGTTCAAAGGCTTATATTGAGGCTGTAACTCAATTGGATGCAGGCGGCATTACGACAACCCAATCCAAAAAGGAAGAATTACTTAACGCGATAAAAAATGAATTTCCAGATCTGGAACCGTACCAATATCCTCTGGGGATTATTGCCAAATGTTATTTGGGCCATCCGTTTGAAGTTCATACATTGGATATTTCATTAGATATCATCAGGCATTATAAACAAGGAGAAAGTCTTCCAAACCAAATGGATCGGGGAAGAAGCCTTGCGCTCCACCCAAGCTATGAATTTATAGAAATCTTTTCTGACACATTACGTGCAGTAGGCAAAAGTGGGAATGTTTCAGTTATAAAGGGGTGAAAAATGAAAAAATGTCAGAAAGAATTATACATACTGCCGATTTAAGACAAATAGAAAATGCCTTGCATTCTTTGGGAAATGATGTAGCTTATGTTTCTGATCAAGTCGGCTACGTGGAAGCAGAGGTACAGAAGACAAAGGATCATTTGGACCAGTTAATCCATGAGTTTCAAGAGTTCATTCGAAAAGACCAGTTGGAAAAGAACATCCACTTGGCAGAAACCCGCTTAGTCAAAGTCCGACAGGAAATTGAAACAAATTTTGGACATTATGGTGAGGTGCGGCGGCGTGCTGCAGGCATCCTTCAGGCAGTGGACGTAAGCATAGTAAAAAAACAAACGATTGAAAACTCCACAGAAGAACAAATGCTTGCGGCACCCCGCTATTGGCTGGCGCCAGCCCTTATTGCTCTTGCATCTTGGCTGAATAATAATAAAGAGCTGGCTGACAAAGCATTATTGGAGGCGCTGCGCAGAGATGACGAAAAAACATCGCTGTTTTTTGCCTTGGTTACCCGCAGGGGAGCAAGGTACAAGGCAAGCAGAGAATGGCTGGACCGGTACTTCGGGTTACAGGACCCCCATTCCTTGGAACGAGAGATCGTTATATTAATAGACGGATTTACCAATGGAATTTTTGGACCCGAAGCACGGGCAAAAACCGGAAAGGAAATAGAATCCTGGATTGAGGAACTCTCTTCAAAACCTGGTTTTATTGAAGATCAGCACGAACAGTGGAAAGTAGCGCTGGAGTCAAAACTCCCCCACATGGATGAAGATGCCTATCCTTATTTAAGGCAATACAGCCCTACATGGCCTCAATTGGAAACAAGTCTTCGGGGCGCAAAATTACATAAGATTATTCATGAGTATTTTCATGATATATTTGATAAGGACATTACTCCTGCCAAAAGCATTGCTTACGCAGTCGATGCACTGCTGGATACGCTGGTTTCCAAGTTTGATGATGAGGAACTGCCGCTGCGCCAGGATGAACGCCTATTATCACTGATTATTGAAGAAAATGGAGACAAACAGGCAGCGCAGCAGTTATTCGATAATGAAAAAACCTTGAAAGAGCGCGTATCGTTTACTCAATTGTTAACTAATTTTGCTATGCATCCAGATACTTCAAATGCATCTTTGGCTACCCAGAAGTTCTCTATTGCTGTTTCCAAAGACTGGATCAGAAGTGCACATGGTGATATCACTGCAGAGAATCGAAGCCAAGTACCTATTGACATCGAGTTATCGATAGACAGTTGGCGAGGGATATCCAGAGATGGGTCCAATGAGGAGCAACTGGCTGCTTCTCTTGAACAGGAGATCATTACTCGTAAAAACAATGCAATGAATCAGGTTAAGCTAGATATCAAGCATTGGGCAGCTCTTGCAGGCGGAGTTCTTTTTACATTTATGGGAATTGGAACACCATTCCTGTTTGTTTTTGCATTGTTCTGTTTCATCTATTTTTATAAGGGGCAAAAAGGACTTCAAACTCGCAAAGATCAGATTCATGCAGAATTTGAGAAGCTGCTGACTCACTGTACAGAGGTTCTGCGTGCATCGTTAGCGGAAATTGTCGATTGGAGAAAAGAATATGCCGATGAGGACGCCTATTCCGAAAATGTAACTGAATTTTTAGATGAATTTTCTTCAGAACAATACACTTTTTCCAGCTATGATTCGGCACGGGCTGTAGTTCAATAAGGAGGAGAGTAACTTGTCTGCAATGAATGGTCAACAGAATGGCCTATTAAATCGAAATAAGGATAAAGAAAAAGATAGTGCGAGTCAATCCCGGTTTCAGGAAGCTTTCCGGGAATTGGAGAAAGAAACAACCAATGATGCCCTTGCAACTCAATTTCCCGACTGGGATTTAAAACCTCCTGGTAATCTTGTAAAAAGAAGGCGTACCAGCCTGCTATGAAGATCCCGAAACATTACTCAGAGTGGGTCGATTGTTTGGATGTTGTAAAAGAAGGCACAAATGACCAGGCAGTTATTGAGTGCATGGAAAAAGGGTCTATTGAGTGGAGCAGAGGCGTTGCAGAAAGAATTACCCAGCGTTTATATGAAACATTTGAACATCGAATCAAAAGAACATCAGATCTCCTGCAAAAAGATTTGAATCGTTGTAATGGCAATGAAACCGAGATGGTGAAGGCCCTTTTGTCGGCACGCAAAAGGCTTGCTTTGCTGAAGAGGCTTGCGCAGCTGGAGGCATTTCCGGAAAATGTAAGGGAATCACTTGCTGCATCGTTGGAAGAATATGCAAAGAATACCCAGGAGTCACTGGAAAAAAGTGCGCTAAGCGATAGAACCGGCCGCTTGCGAATGCTCATTAAAAACAATGCTGTTACAAAATATGATGAGGGAGGAAGCCCATTGGAAGCTTCGGCAGAAAGCCAGACAGCTGGAATAGAGAAAGGCTCTGCAATCAGTTTTAGAAGGAGAAGGAATATTTTGTTATGAATGATTTAAAAACATGTTTAGATACGTTTGAAAGATATTTAAAAGCTCGTATTCCTTTCATTTCCATCAGAACATCTGAAAGATCCCGAGCATTGGAAATAGCGGCACAAATTGCTCATAAACTGACAATCCCTGTGTTCTTCCATACGATCTCCCAAGGAACAAGGGATATTGTAACGAATCGCCTTGTGAATGACGATCGGTCGGTAATGGGGGGCTTGGACTACGCAAGTGAAAAAATCAGCCAGCAGCAAAACTTAACGTTTATTTTTACAGAAGTACAAGATATCGAGGATGATACCCCAACCGCCCGCCAGTTTCAGGATCTTGCCATGCTGGCAACGGAAACGGGTGGAAGCATCGTTGTTATTACAAATAAGCCTGTTTGGGGACCTCTTCAAAGGCACGGCATGTCGATCACGCTTGCCCCTCCAAACGAAGATGAAATGCTAAAAATTATTCAAGACCAGATTTCTCCATACCGAAGTGAGATTTCTATTGAGTGGGGAGAAGAGGAGGAGAAAAAAGCTGCAGCCATATTAGCGGGAATCAGCCAAATTGAAGCAGAAAACGTAATTGCTACGCTGCTCGCAAATGGTTCCATTTCCAATGATGATTTAAAGGAACTCATGCATGCAAAAGATAGAATATTTGCCGATATTTCCGGCATTGAAAGAGTAGTAGTTCGTGAAGACTACCAGATCGGAGGCCTGGAAGGGCTCAAAAAGTGGCTTGGAGCAAATGAAAAGCTTTTGACGGCAGATCTAAGGGAGCGGGGCATCCGGCCTCCCAGAGGCATTTTGCTGGTAGGAGTTCCGGGTTGCGGTAAGTCCCTATCCGCTAAAGCCATTTCTTCTCTTTGGAACTTGCCTTTATACCGATTAGATTTGTCAACCATTCACGGGCAATATTTGGGTCAAAGTGAAGGGCGCTTAAAGGAGGCACTTTCAACAGCTGACCATGTAGCTCCTTGTGTATTATGGATTGATGAAATTGAGAAAGGACTTGCAGGAGCAATTGGTGGAGGAGATGGCGGAACTTCCACAAGGCTCGTCGGCCAATTTTTGTACTGGCTTCAAGAGAGTCCTGCACGTGTGTTTGTAGTGGCTACAGCAAATGATGTATCCAAGCTTCCTCCGGAATTACTGAGGCGGGGACGTTTTGATGAGCTGTTTTTTGTTGATCTTCCTTCCGCACAGGAAAGAGCCGAAATTATAAATATTTATGTTCAAAAGGGATTAAATTATGATATTAATCCAAGCTTGCTGGAGAAATTGGTGCAATTATCCGAAGGGTTTGCCGGGGCTGATATTGAAGCAGCGGTCCGTGATGTCGTAAAGCAAGCCGTTGTGAAAGGCGACGATTCCATTACAGACCAGACATTTATCAGATTTTTTGAAAATGTGGTCCCTCTTTCTCAAACAAGTCCTGAGCAAATAGATCAAATTCGCAAATGGGGTATGGAACGGGCAGTACCCGCAGGGAAACCGTTTGAGGAATCCTCTTCCGATCAAGAACAATATTTAAGGAAAAAAGGGCCGAGGACTGTTTTAGTATAATGAAGCAGATGAACTTGTGGAGAGTCAGCCTCTCTGCAAGTTTTTTAATATATGGCTGCAGTCGTTTCTGGCTTTTGCGAATCATTGACATAAACGGATCTGTATGTTATTTATTTGAATGATTAGCGCTCGAACAGGCAGAGTGCCAAATGATGCTGAGGAAAGGGGACTTTCAAATGGCAAAGCAACCATTTCAAGCAGAATCCAAAAGATTGCTTGATCTAATGATCAATTCTATCTATTCCAATCGCGAAATCTTTTTAAGAGAGCTGATTTCCAATGCAAGCGATGCGATCGACAAGATGTATTACAAAGCTCTTACGGATGAATCACTGACATTCAACCGTGAGGATTACTATATTAGGATCGAAGCGGACAAAGAGAACCGCCTATTAAAAGTTATTGACACGGGGATTGGCATGACAGAGGAAGAGCTCAAAAGTAACCTTGGCGTCATTGCAAAAAGTGGTTCTTTAGTATTTAAAACTAAAAATGAAATGAAGGATGGACATGATATTATCGGCCAATTTGGTGTGGGCTTCTATTCTGCCTTCATGGTGGCGGATAAGGTCACAGTGTTAACAAAGGCGTTCGGAAGCAGCCAGGCCTATAAATGGGAATCCAGCGGTGCGGACGGATTCACCATTGAGCCGTTTGAAAAAGAAACAGTCGGAACCGAAATTATATTGAAAATTAAAGAAAACGCCGAAGAGGAAAGCTATGATGAGTATCTGGAAGAGTATCGTTTGCATTCTATCATAAAGAAGCATTCCGATTTCATTCGCTATCCGATCAAAATGGAAGTCACTGAAAGAAGGTTGAAAGAAGGAAGCGACGATGAATTTGAAGAGTATAAAGAAGAGCAGATCATTAATAGTATGGTTCCCATTTGGAGGAAAAACAAAAATGAATTGACTGATGAAGATTACGTAAAATTTTATCAGGAGAAGCATTACGGCTTTGACAAGCCCCTCAAACATATCCATATCAAGGTCGATGGAACCGTCAGATATCATTCAATTTTGTTTATCCCTGAAAACATCCCATTCGACTATTATTCCAAGGAATATGAAAAAGGCTTGGAATTGTATTCCAATGGAGTATTGATCATGGAAAAATGTGCAGACCTGCTGCCAGATTATTTCAGCTTTGTCAAAGGGATGGTGGATTCTGAAGATCTCTCCCTGAATATATCCAGGGAAATGCTTCAGCAGGACCGGCAGCTAAAGTTCATCGCCAAAAATATTCAAAATAAGATTAAGCGGGAACTGGAAACCTTTTTAAAGAATGACAGAGAGAAATACGAATTGTTTTACAAGACTTTTGGCCGTCAGCTGAAATTTGGTGTGTATGATCATTTTGGCCAGGATAAAGAAGTTTTACAGGACTTGCTCTTATTCTACTCTTCAAAAGAAGAGAAACTGGTTACCCTGGATGAATATGTATCCAGAATGCCGGAGGACCAAAAATATATTTATTATGCAACCGGTGAGTCAAATGACCGAATCGCCCGTATGCCTCAGACAGAACTTGTAGCCGATAAAGGGTATGAGATTTTATATTTCACAGAAGATGTGGATGAATTTGCAATTAAAATGCTGAGGGTCTATAAGGAAAAAGAATTTAAGTCAGTGGCAAGCGGCGACCTGGGAATAGACGAGGACAGCAAAAAGAAGACCGAAGAAGAGGAGAAGGAAAACAAGGAACTGCTGAGCTATATGAAAGAAACTCTTTCGGGAAAAGTAAAGGATGTCAAAATTTCCACTCGCCTCAAAAACTATCCGGTTTGTTTGACTGCAGATGGAGAAGTTTCTATTGAGATGGAAAAAATCCTCAGTGCCATGCCAAATAATCAGGAAGTGAAAGCAGATAAAATTCTTGAAGTTAATCCTGACCACGAAGTCTTTCAATCATTAAAGGATGCTTTTGAACAGGATAAAGAAAAAGCCGGCCTATACACAAATCTTTTGTATCATCAGGCCCTGCTGATTGAAGGATTGCCGATTGAAGATCCAATCGAATTTACGAATGATATATGCAAAGTGATGGTATAGCCAAGGAAGGCTGTCCCAGTATAGGCGGGACAGCTCTTTTTTTATATTAAAGGAGGAGAAATCATGTCAAATCCATTTGAGCATTTTACCCCGGACTTTTGCGCAACAGGCACTTTTATGAGACTGCCTTCCGAAAGAGAAAATGCAAAATTAGCTGTTTTGGGGATGCCTTTTGATACTGCGGCTTCCTACCGGGCGGGGGCCAGATTCGGCCCTCAATCCATCAGACAGGCATCCGTTACTTTGTCACCTCATAACCATGTCCTGAATATATCTCCTTTTGAAGAAACACAGGCAATCGATATAGGGGATTTACATGTGATCACTCAAAACATTCATAAAAGTTATGAGATCATGGAGAAAGCCATGCTGGATCTCATGAAGAACAATATCATCCCGATAGGGTTGGGAGGAGACCACTCGATTACATTGGCAAGTTTACGGGCAGCCGCAAAAGTGTATGGCCCTGTGGCACTGCTGCAGTTTGATTCTCATACAGATACATGGGATACATATATGGAAGAAAAGTATTGGCACGGCTCTCCCTTCATCCGTGCACATGAAGAAGGGCTGCTGCAACCGGATAAGGTATTTCAAATTGGCATGCGTGGATGGGATATTGATTCAAGTCTGGAGCTGGGCTATCAGGTGATTACGCAAGAGGAGCTATTTGAGCGGGGGATTCAGGATGTCGTTAAACAGGTGAAAAGAGTGGTGGGACAAACTCCTTGTTTCTTGACATTTGATATTGATTTTGTGGATCCCGCATTTGCTCCTGGAACGGGAACCCCTGAAATCGGTGGATTCAGCAGCTATGAAACTATTAAGCTGGTCCGGTCGTTAACCGGCATGAATTTTATCGGGTTTGATCTGGTTGAAGTGTTACCAACTTATGATCCAACCGAGATTACAGCTCTTTTGGCCGCAACGATTGTACATCAGTTTGGGAGCTTGGCAGCGTTGCAGCTCAAGCGCTAGGAAGGCCGCTCTATCCGGTAGTTCTTCCGGTAAGGAGCGGCTTTTGATTATGCATTCTTTGTCAGTAAAGGTAGGAAGCCTTCGCAAGCATCCATTCTGTCTGTTAATATATAATTAGAATTGTACCAAAAAGGAGGTTATTTAAATGATTACGGATATGAAATTAATTTCCGAAAAGCTTCCGGATCTTTTTGCTGATTCGGTGGATATAGAAGATAAAATTGAAAAGTCTGAGTACTTTATGGAGGGAATCAGGCATTTAATAGAGATTTGCGGGGATCATCCGGACCGTGAAGGATTGGAAGAGACACCTTACCGGGTGTTAAAAGCATTCCTGGAGTATACAGAAGGATATAAGGAAAACCCTGCTGAACATTTGGAAAAAACTTTTCACGTTCAGCACAAAGAGCTGGTTTTGGTAAAGGATATCGAATTTTATTCCATGTGTGAACATCATTTTGCCCCATTTTTTGGTGTTGCTCATGTAGGGTATTTGCCGGGGACCAAAATAACTGGTTTATCGAAAATTGGACGGATGGTGGAAGGGTATGCCAAGCGATTTCAAGTACAGGAAAGGCTGACGAATGAAATTGCTGACGCCATTGAAGGGGTATTGGAACCACAGGGAACAATGGTTGTCGTCGAGGCAAAACATATGTGCATGTGCGGAAGAGGAATCAAAAAATCCAGCTCTTCAACGACCACAACGGCTGTCAGAGGGGTGTATGAGGAGAGGTCAGATACTCGCATGGAGTTTTTATCCCTGATCAATCGATAGCAGTGGAATGCGTGAAAGGGTGATAAATGAGATGAGGAGACATGCATTAATCACGGCAGGATCAAAGGGTATCGGAAAAAAAGTAACAGAGGCATTCCTGCAACGAGGCTGTTCGGTTACAGTGAACTATCATACAGATCAAGAACGGGTGCAAGAGCTGTTAAAAGAGTGGGGACCTTATAGGGAACAACTGCAGTTTGTCCAGGGTGATGTAACTAAGAAAAAAGATATTGTGAACATGGTGAGTCAGGCCGTTGAAAGATTCGGAAGAATAGATTATTTGATTAATAATGCAGGTCCTTATATTTTTGAGCGAAAAAAATTAATGGATTACGATGATGACGAATGGTACGAGATGATAGACGGTAATTTAAATGCAGTCTACCATTTCTTGAAGCATACGATTCCGGTGATGAGGAAACAGAAGTTTGGAAGGATTATCACCTATGGATTTCAGGACGCTGAGCATTCGCCAGGCTGGAAATATCGTTCCGGTTTCAGCGCCGCCAAAGTAGGGCTTGTTTCTTTGACAAGAACGATTGCTTTGGAAGAAGCAGAACATGGCATTACGGCTAATATGGTCTGCCCCGGAGATATCGTAGGGGCAATGAAGGAAGCGGGCATTCATCAAGCAAGAGAAGTAAAAGACGAAGAAACTCCCATTGGCCGTTCGGGTACTGGTGAGGATATAGCAAGGTTGATTTCCTTTCTTTGTGATACAGATTCTGACTTGATTACAGGGAGCGTCATTTCTGCATCTGGCGGAATTAACGTTGTCAATAAGTATCCTAAGTAATGAAGGTTTGCTGTCTTTACCCGGGAAATATTAGTGAAACTTGTCGAAAATAAATCAGGTGAAGAAATTTTTCTTTACCTGATTTATGGATCAAAGGCTTGGGATCACCCGGGCCCATTTATTGATAGACCTTAATTTTTACCGTTCGGACGCCCCAATTGAGGGCTTTCTTTTTTGTAGGCATGTGTAAATCGATTCGATTTTTCTTAATCGCTCCGCCTGTATCGCCCGCAATGGCCATACCATATCCCTCTACATATACTTTTGATCCAAGCGGAATTTGTTTTGGATCCACAGAAATGACCTTAGCATTACGGTTCTTCTTTAAGTTAATACCTGTTGCGGTGATACCGCTGCATCCCTTGCAGTCGGCTGTATAGGCAGTAGCCTTGACGGTCATCGTTTTATATGAGGCTTTTTTCTTGGCTGGAGCCTTTTTTGCCGGTGTTTTTTTCACGGCATTCTTCGTTGCATTCTTCGCTGCAGGCTTTGTTACCTTTAAGACTTGGTTGGGCTTAATCAAATTGCTTTTTAATCCGTTCCAGCTTTTAATTTGATTCACTGTTACTTTATGTTTTGTTGCAATTTTATAGAGTGTATCGCCTTTTTGAACTTTATAAGTCGTACTGGCAGCAGAAGATGCTCCAGCAAATCCAAAGATTAATAGAGTAACGGTAATGGCAGATATGATGAGTTTTTTCAATGTAGAGGCTCCTTTTGTCTATTTAGTTAAGGATAAGTTTACCAATTTAATATGACAGGATTATTTCAGAATGGCTCTATTTTCATTACATAATTCTAACAATCTCTTGTTGCTTAATAGGAAGCCCAATAACGGATTGACAAATAGAAAAGCGGTCGTTGACAGGTACAAATAATATATTGGCTGATACCGGGGAGTTAAAGTTCAAAGATGTGGCAGAAAGCTCCTCATTGACAATCGTGAAAGAAATAGGGGCGTATCCATAGAAAGTTTTGAGAGTGGTAAATAAAGGCTTGTCACATACTATTGACCTCATGCTGTTTGTGTTGGTAAAATAACGTAGCATAAAAAAATAAGCGATGAGGGTTATGGGTCACACTATAACAGGAGCAGCTTCTGGAGAGACTGCATGTATGCGGCGCCGAAGGATTCACAATCTCAGGCAAAAGGACAGAAGAGTAACTGACAACCATTGTTTGTTATTCTACTATTCTTGAGATTGGAGCAGATCCAATCTTTTTTTGTATGTAAATTAGAGAGGTGACAGGTAAATGGAAAAGAGACGGGCGGTAGTTAGCGTAGTGGGAAAAGACCAGGTTGGTATTATAGCAAGTGTCACGCAAGTGCTTGCTGAAAACCAGGTAAATGTGCTGGATATCAGCCAAACAATTTTGCAGGAATTTTTCACCATGATGATGGTGGTCGATATCACTGAAATTGAGAATCTCGATTCACTGCAAAAGCAGTTTGATGAGCTCGGGGAGAAAATAGGCCAGAAAATTAACATTCAGCGGGAAGAAATATTTCAATCCATGCACCGGATATAAAAGGGGATTTGGACATGAATATAGAATTAACTGAAATGATGGAAACAATCAGGATGGTGCAGATGGAAAATTTGGACATCCGTACGGTTACCATGGGGATTAGCCTATCCGACTGTGCCGATTCTGATTTCGAAAAGATGAACAAGCGTGTGTATGAAAAAATTACCTCCTATGCCGGGAATTTAAAAACTGCAGCAGAGGAAGTGGAAAAGGAATACGGCATCCCAATTGTAAACAAGCGGATATCTGTAACGCCGGTTGCAGAAATTTTGGGAAATGCCACAAAAGAGCAGGCGGTTGAACTGGCTAAAACGCTGGATCGGGCCGCAAAAACACTGGGTGTTGACTTTATCGGCGGATATTCCGCCCTGGTTCATAAAGGTATTACAAAAGGCGAACAAACGCTGTTGGATGCTCTTCCTGAGGCGCTGAGCGTGACAGAGCGGGTCTGCTCATCCATTTCTGTGGCTACGACTAGAACAGGGATCAATATGGATGCAGTCCGCCTGATGGGGGAGATTATTAAAGAAACTGCTGAAAGAACGAAGGATCAGGACGGACTGGGTTGCGCGAAGCTTGTCGTATTCAGCAATCCTGTGGAAGACAATCCATTTATGGCAGGTGCTTTTCATGGAACGGGTGAGGGTGAAGCTGTTCTGAACGTGGGTGTCAGCGGGCCTGGCGTCGTTTTGAATGCTTTAAGGCGCCATCCGGATGCTGATCTTGGGCAGGTAGCCGATGTCATTAAGAAGACAGTCTTTAAAATTACACGTGCCGGCGAACTGATCGGACGGGTTGTAGCCGAGCGCTTAGGTGTTCCATTTGGAATCATGGACCTCTCCTTGGCTCCGACAAATGCTACAAACGACAGCGTTGCAGAAATTTTAGAAGAAATCGGCCTGGAGCGCGTTGGAACGCATGGCACGATTGCAGCTCTTGCTTTAATGAATGATGCAGTGAAAAAAGGCGGCGCTATGGCGAGCTCCTATGTAGGCGGCCTGAGCGGAGCATTTATTCCTGTGAGTGAAGATGAGGGCATGATCCGTGGAATTATGGATGGCGCGCTTACCTTCTCAAAACTCGAAGCCATGACCTGCGTCTGCTCGGTAGGTCTTGATATGATTGCCTTGTCAGGGGAGGCATCTGCGGAAACCCTGGCGGCCATCATAGCGGATGAAGCGGCCATCGGCATGATCAACAAAAAGACGACGGCTGTCCGTGTGATTCCGGTTCCAGGAAAAAAAGAAGGAGATATCGTTGAATTCGGCGGACTGCTTGGGCGAGCGCCGGTAATGGGGGTCAACGCCTTCAGCTCTGAAAAACTGATCCGCCGCGGCGGGCGCATTCCTGCACCGCTCCAATCCTTGATCAACTAAAGGAACCCCTTCGGCAGCTGTTGCCGGAGGGATTTTTGGTGTGAAACCGGAAACGCGGTGATTCATTCATCCGGACAGGAGACCGTTATCTCCTAAAACGGCTGATCCTCTTTTATAACAGCTTCCCACTCTCTTATAACGATTGCCATCATCTCCCTTCCTTACCTATCATCGATCTCATTCCTTTATAGTCATCCACTCACGTCTCGTGAATTACTTACTTCCCAGGTTATAAATGGTATCAACGCTTCTCAAAGCAGTCTGTGCTTTGTCATATAATTGATCATTTTCATGCGAATTTTTATAGGAGCCATCCATTACAATATAAGTACATCTGAAAAGGAGGCGCATATGGTTAGGCATAGAAAAGATATGACGTTGGTGCAACTGGTTCCAAGAGTGCTTCAAATGGTTCTCAATCTTTCTCTCGTTTTCCTGGCGATTATCTTATCCACATTACTTGTTCAGGAACTGATCATTTTTGGAAAAATGCTTTTTGAAGCAAAATCACTTGATCATCAACTGTTCTTGGCAAACATCCTGCTCTTCTTTTTATATTTTGAGTTTATTACAATGATTGTGAAGTATTTTAAGGAAGATTACCATTTTCCCCTCAGGTATTTCCTGTACATCGGAATTACCGCCATGATCCGGCTGATTATCGTTGATCATGATCATCCGCTCAACACATTGTTTTATTCGCTGGTGATCCTTATTTTAATCATTGGGTACTTCATTATGAACTTAACACCGCGTGAAAGACCTGAAAGCCGCTGGTTTTTTAATAAATAAAGGCACAAAATGCAAGTCTCCAAATAAAAAAAACAACCGATTGACTGATTCTTACCGCTGCCTGTCCGCCATCCCACGAAAATAATAAAACCGTGACAAAACGAGATTCTTTGCTTGCAACATATCTCATGATCGGACCGCATCTTTATCAGGGTCCCCGTAATTTTCCCCTAATGGAATTTCATGCTGGTTCTCTGCATCATTTGCAGTAAGCTGCTCAGGTGTCATTCGGTCTCTGACGGTTTGAACCATTGGTGTATTCAATGGCAGGGATGGCCTTCGCCAGATTCCATGTGATCTCATTCCTCATTCAGCTTCCCATCATGACCTTTGCAGCAGTAAGGCAGCCCCCGCCTGTTATCGCTCTCTTCCTTGATCATGAATAGCACTTAACGCTTCTAGTTTGAATGGCCATGTACCCGGGATGCAGGCGTTCAAGAGAACATTATCGGAATGGCACATAGCAGGCAGGGACCTCTGGTCAGCTACCGCACGGGCAGAACATCCAAGCTGTTCACTTAGTTAATGGGATTGATTGTACATTGACTGGCATTTCTTCGTGATCCGCATAAATTACAATGAAAAAAGTGGCTTTCCCGCCGGTTTATCACATCATTTCCCCTTTTTCTCCCTATAAACCAGTGGCTGCAGCGATTTTTAAGCTCTGCCGGTTTCGGTTAAAACGTATTCCCTCTAAGAAATTTCCCGCGTTACTATTTAGGTTATTTTCAAATAAATGATTGACAAGATGATTTCAGTAAATTATTATCAAAAGAGATAAAGGTATTTGACTTTAAATGTTTTCATTATTGATAATGATAATATTGGAAAGGAAATGTTATGAAGCAATCCAAAGCAGATTTTATATTGCATCCGGTAAGAATGCGTATTATACAGACCTTGCTAAGCGGAAAAACGTTAACTGCCCGGCAAATTAGCGGAAATCTCTCTGATGTACCTCAGGCAACTCTGTATCGCCATCTAAAAAAACTGTTGGAAGCAAATATTGTTGAAGTTGTACAAGAAAATCCGATAAGGGGAGCAGTTGAAAAAGTCTATGCTTTACATGATCAGGCTGCGGTGATTTCTGCTAAAGATGTTGAAGAGTGGAACGCTGAAGACCATATCGATGCCTTTATGAAATTTATTTCCGTTATTTTGGCAGATTTTGAACGGTATGTAAGCCAGGAGAGTTTTAATATGCAGGAGGACGGGGCTGGCTACCGGCAAGTTTCCTTTTATGCATCAGATGAAGAATATGATGATTTTCTTGAAGTATTAGGCAAGGAGTTAGGAAAGCTTATGGGCAACAAAGAAGGAGCAGGTAGGCGCAGGCGTACCATGTCAACCATTATCACGGCAGAAAACAAATAAAGGGGTGCAAAGGATGATGAAACAGCTGCAGGTTGAATTTAATAGTGATGTTGAATTAAAAGGAACGCTGGCATTGCCGTCAACAGGAGGTGAGAAATTTTCCGCCATATTAATATTGCCGGGGTCAGGCAGCATCAACCGGGATGGGAACGCTGTAAAAGGAAAGTTTCAGTTTAATGTATATAAGGAACTGGCAGAGTACTTTACTTCATTGGGATTTGCGACTCTCCGGTATGACAAACGGGGTGTGGGTGAAAGCGGTGGCGACCCGCTTCGGGCGGGCTTGTGGGATGCTGCAGCGGATGCCGAAGCAGCCGTTAATTTTCTTGCTTCTCATCCACATGTGGATCCTGACCGTATTATTGTAGCCGGCCACAGCGAAGGGTGTATTGTGGGAACGGCCTTAAATGAAAAAAGGGCAGTCAATGGCTTGATTTTCTTGTCCGGGGGCGGCGGAGGGATTCGAGAGCAGCTCGAGTTTCAAAGAGAACAGCTTTATAAGGAAATGAAAGAAGCTAAAGGGCTGAAAGGTTTTGTCTTCCGAACCCTTCGTGTTCCGGAGAAAAATGAGAAAAAAGCACAAAAGCTATTTGGTAAAATGGCTTCGACGAAAAAGGAGGTCATTAAGGCTGCCGTCTTTGTCAAAATGCCTGCTAAATATTTTCGTGAGCACTTTGAATACAATATTGCAGAAGGTCTGAAAAAGATTACCTGTCCGGTGTTGGCGCTCAATGGGTCCAAGGACTTTCAGGCGAATCCGGAATTACTGCAAAGAATTACATACTACGCAAAAGGAAAAACCACCTGTTTGGTAGTAGAAAATATGGATCACGGTCTAAAAGAGCAGTTGAATTCCATCTCTGTTTTAAATTTCAAGAAAGATTATTTGCAGTCCATTGGAAAGCCGATACACCCTAAAGCAAAAGATCATATGGCACAGTGGCTGAAAGAATGGACAGAAGGTGAGATCACAGCCTGATTTTCCCCAAAAAAATGTATAAAAGCTTCTAACGGATGATCCGATTCATCGCAGCGAGAAGCTTTTTTATTACGTATGATATACCTTCATTTCTCCTCAGCTGGTGATGAAGGAGTTGGTTTAAAGTATATCGTAATTTTGAAAGGGAGGTGGTATCGTAATGAGGGTACAAATCAACGGAAATTTTCTTGAACTCAAGGTCGGGGATATTACACAAGATACGGCGGATGCCATTGTAAATGCAGCCAACGGAAGTTTGATGGGAGGCGGCGGCGTAGACGGGGCCATTCATCGCGCGGCCGGTCCCGGGCTGCTGGAAGAATGTAAAAAAGTTCGAAAGGAACAGTTGAATGGAGAGCTTCTCCCAACAGGGAAGGCAGTGATCACACAAGGCTACCAGCTGCCTGCGAAATTTGTGATCCATACGGTCGGCCCGGTCTGGTACGGTGGTATAAAGGGGGAGCCCCTTTTGCTGCAGGACTGTTACCGCCATTCGTTGCAGCTCGCCGAAAATAACGGAATAAAGAGTATCACTTTCCCATCCATTTCAACAGGGGTATACGGTTATCCGGTTGAGCTTGCTGCCGGCACGGCACTTCAGGCGATCGTGGAATTCCTCAGGGAGGAGTCATTTGGAACTGTAGCCATGATGCTGTTTTCGGAAAATGACTTTACACGGTATCAGGCAGCCCTGCAAAAATTAATGGGGTGAAGGATTAGTATTGTACCTAACCCTTCACCCAACAACCTTTTTCTTTTCTTTACATAAAAACTCCCTAATCTCTTCCTTTGTCAACCCCAATTGTTTCGCGAGCATGATTAACTCCACCCACTCTTTGTCTAATGCTGCTTTCAAGGGGGCCCCTCCTTATGTATCTCTTAGTAGCATTAGTTTACCGGACAAAAGTTAAAAATAGGTTAAAAAAATAAAATATTGGGAAAATTTTATAAAAAATGCTCAAAAAAATACTGCTGCTTTTCCAATGTGGAAGTTTGGCAGTCAGGATATCATAAAATATGAATAGTAATGTTGGGAAAATAAAAGGTTTTTATTTGCCCGAAGTTGAGAACTTATAGCCAAATCCTCTTTCTGTTTGAATATATTTTGGCTGTTGTGGGTTATCTTCAATCTTTTTTCTTAACGTACTTAAATGGACGAGGACCGTTTTTACATCCGCAGTCGAATCCATTCCCCAAATATAATCGTACAGCTGTTCAGTACTAAAAACTTGGTTCGGGTGCTGAGCCAGATAAAACAGCAGCCTCTTTTCTTTTGTAAAGAGGTTGATTTCTTCGTCTTTTTTATGGACGGTTTTATCGACAAGATTTATTCTCAAATCCCCCAGCCTCAATATATTGGATTCTGCCAGATTGCTTCTTCTTATGTTGGCCTTAATTCTTGCAATCAGTTCCCCAGGGTCAAATGGCTTAATAATATAATCATCGCAGCCGATTTCAAACCCCTCCAGAACAGTGGATTTGGACTTTTCACCACTGATGAATATGAGAATGCCATCGGATCGTTTACGAAATGTACGGGCAATTTCAAAACCGCTTTGGTCAGGGAGATGAATATCCAGAAGCAGGATATCAGGTGTCATTTGATCAATTAAACGCAAACCTTCTAAAGCACTGTTTGATGAATGTACCCTGAACCCTTCCTTTTCCAAATAAAGGCGTAAAATGTCAATGAGCGGCTGTTCATCTTCAATGATTAATATATGGATTCTATTCATAGAAAACCCCCCACAAATTCTATCTTTCAAGAATAGAAAGTATACCCTTCTGTATAATCACAAGGATGCGGGTCCGGAGAACTGCATACCGTTCATCAAGGCAGCAGAACTGGTGGTTATAACTTATCCCTAGTATTATAGCAATTTGGTTGTATATAGTCAGTTTGTTACGGACAATGTCGAACGATTTCTGAAAAAAATGACATTTTTCCTTGCATAATCGTGTTATATTAGGACTAAAGTTTGAGCGGCAAGGGTGTCCGAAATGAAAAGAGTACAGATGTTGGTATTTATTACTGTTTCCCTTTTTTTAGCCTCGTGCTCTATAAATGAAACGCATACACCTGTTCAGGATGGAATATACACTTACAACGGTTTCCCGGATACAGGTTTTGAAAAGTTAAATGGAGAGTGGGAATTCTATTGGAAGGCACTTCTTGATCCGGAAGACTTTAAAAACAGTCATCTTTCTTCTCCGGAATTTGTAAAAGTACCGGGAACTTGGAGAATGTATGAGGCAGCTGGAGGAGAAGTTTCCAAGCAAGGCTATGCTACCTACCGAATCCACTTATCATTTGATGAACAGGAGATAGGGACGGCCAAGGCTCTGTTCATACAAGGGGGGGCTTCGTCCTATAAAATTTGGATCGCAGGAAAAGCGGAAGCGGAGAATGGGAAAGTGGGGACTGGCAAGTCTACAACAGAGCCCAGTAATTCCCGCAAACTGATCTACTTTGAAGTGAGTGACGAGAAAATGGAATTGGTTATGCAAGTTGCCAATTTTCATCAAAGAAAGTCAGGCATCTATAATCCTGTTTTGTTAGGAGAGCCTGAAGCAGTTGCCGAATACAGGGAGAAAAACTTGCTTTTTCGCGCAATGATTGTGATGAGCCTGCTAGTGATGGGATTGTATCATATCATTTTGTTTGTTTTACGAAAAAAAGAGGTATCCTTAATTTTTTTCAGCATGGTCTGTCTCCTTGTAGCTGCCAGGGCAGCCCTGCTGGATGGGGTGCTCGCCTCCTATCTTTTTCCCTTTTTAAATTGGGATTGGGAGCAAAAGCTGGAGTATTTGGGAGCCTCTATGGGCGTTTTGTTTTTTGCACTATATACATATTCTATGTTCCCGAAAGATATGGCCAAAACAGCCAAACACATGATCATTTGTGTCATGGGGGCATACAGCCTCTTGGTTATTGTTGCGCCGCCAATGGTATTTACCAGTACAATGAGGTTCCTTCAGGTATTAATTCTGCTCGTGTTTATTTATTTAATTTATGTAGATGTCAAAGCCCTGTACCAAAAAAGGGAAGGTTCATTGTTGAATATAACGGCCATTCTGCTGTTTTTCATGACGATTGTAAATGACATTATGCTATATAATCATTGGATCACATCGATAGAGCTAACATCTGTTGGATTGACATGCTTTTTATTCGTGCAGTCGATCATTATATCGCGCCATTACGCCAGCTCCTTCAGGCACACAGAAAGACTATCGCGCGAGCTTGCCAGTTTCAATGCTTCATTGGAGCGGCAAGTCCGTGACAGGACAATGGAACTTCGTCAGGCCATATCGGATCTTCAATTGGCCAATCAAAAACTGAGAGAAGCACATCAGTCAAGGAGTAAATGGATCCGTAATATTTATCATGAAATAGCAGCTCCATTGACAACGATTCGTGCCTATACAAAAGGGATATTGGACGGCGTTATACAACGTGATATGAAGTTTATTCGTCTGATCCATGAGCAGAGCCTTTATTTGTCAAGAATGCTGAATGATTTGCATGACATGACTGAAATTGAGAACAGAGAAATCACATTTAACAGAAAAAAAGTCAATGTCCTTGAATATGTACAGGAATTGTATCATAAGCACAAGGTGGATATTGAAAAACAGGGGATCCATTTCTGTTTGAAAAACTCACTTGCTGCTGATGAAGATGTGTTTATTCTAATCGATAAACACCGGATCGAGCAGGTAATGGTCAACTTTTTAAACAATGCTCAAAAGTTTATTGGGGACGGAGGGATGATTCGACTGGATGTGGAGAAAGAGGAACACCAGGTTGTCATCAAAGTAACCGATAATGGAATTGGAATCAGCAAGAAAGATATAAATCTGGTTTTCAACCGGTTTTTTAAAGGAGAAACCCCTGACGGCACATCTATTGGATCGGGACTGGGGCTGGCCATTTCCAAGGAAATTATTGATTATCACGGCGGTACCATTGGTACAACAAGCGAAGAGGGCAAGGGAAGCTGTTTTTATTTTAAGCTTCCGATTGCGGCAACCGTGTCAAGGGCAAGGGGGATGCTTTAGTCAGATGTTTCTTTTCGCCATTATCCCTCCCCGTAAAACGGAAGATCCCGAAAATCAAATCAGTTTTTCTTCTGCTTATGGAAATCATTCCGGAGGTTTTTTCATGCCTATTAGCGTAAAATGATAGTAAAATATCGGGAGGAAATGGGGCTGGCAGATGATTGACTATAAATACGACAAGCTGTTATCCATCAGGACAACCGGAGAGAGGGATGCAGCCCCTTCGCAAGCGCACTACCACCCGTATGAACCGACTCCCTACCCAGCCCTGGAGCAGTTGTTTAATCAGTACCAATTAAAAGCAGGAGACCGCCTTGTAGATATGGGCTGTGGGAAGGGGAGGGTCCCTTTTTATGTGAATTACTACTTTCAGGCATCTGCCTTGGGGATTGAGATGAACCCTGCTTTATATGAAGAGGCGCTGCGAAATAAAATCAGTTACAGCCAAAAAGTAAAACGCCGAAGGGGGATTGTTGATTTTCAATGTATGCTTGCACAGGACTATCATATCCATCCGCATGATAATGTTTTTTTCTTTTTCAACCCGTTTTCTGTCCAAATTTTCATGACAGTAGTGAACAATATTATTCAATCCTGTGAGAGACATCCGCGTACAATTGATGTAATTTTATATTATCCCTCCAATGATTATTTATATTTCCTATTAAATCAAACCCAGTTCGTCTTGTTGGAGGAGATACATCTGGAACATGCTTACGAGCGGAACCATGATGAACGGATAATGATTTTTCGATTGAACAAAGGGGGAGACTAGAATGAGAAATCAGTGGCATGAACGTTTTAGTGCGGAGGAATATATCTATGGTGAGGAACCGAATGCCTTTATTAAGAGCAAGGCACATCTTTTGAAGGACCAGTCGAAGATAGTTTGTTTTGCTGAGGGAGAAGGGCGCAATGCGGTCTTTTTGGCAAAAGAAGGGCATGAGGTCACTGCATTGGATTATGCAGAAAGCGGACTTCTCAAAACACAAAGGCTGGCAGACAAAAACGATGTAAAGGTAAAGACTTGTAAAGCAGATCTCCTGGAATATGAAGTGAAAGCATCCCGGTATGATGCAGCAGTCATGGTGTTCGGCCATTTTCATGGCCAAGATCAAAAAACAGTCTTTGATAAAATGCTAAAGGCCGTTAAGCCGGGTGGTATGATCATGATGGAAGTGTATTCTAAAGAGCAGATCAGCTATGGGACAGGAGGCCCGCGGGACACGGACATGCTTTATGATCCTGCAGATCTTCTTGATTGGAGCCGTGGGCACAAGGTCCGGCACTTCTTTTATGGAGAACAGTTCCGTGAGGAAGGCAAGCTTCATACGGGAAAAGCACATGTGAATCAATTGATTTTAGTAAAAAAAGGGTAACGTATCACCAGATGATGCGTGCAATATGAAAAGGGGGAATAAACATGAACGCAATCCTATTGGAAAACATGTTCGTAGGCCAGCCGAAGACGGTTGGCCAGAAAAGTGCAGAAGATCCGATGGACTGGGAATGGAGGAGTGCGATTTTTAAAGAGCCGGCGGAAGGTCCTTTATGGCTCGGAACGACTAATTTGGCCGGAGATGGCCAAGCAGACTTAAAAAACCACGGCGGGCCGGATAAAGCGGTATTTGCCTATCCTTCCGAACATTATATACATTGGCAACAAGAATTTCCGGAGGCAGGCATGTCCCCCGGTGGTTTTGGTGAAAACTTCTCATTAAGCAACCAGTTGGAGGACGGGGTGGCGATTGGAGATACATATGAAATCGGCGAAGCTATCATCCAGGTATCGCAGCCGCGGCAGCCTTGCTGGAAACCCGCCCGGCGTTTTAACATTAAAAACCTTGCCCTGCTGCTGCAAAACTCTGGACGAACGGGCTGGTATTATCGGGTCTTGAAAGAAGGATATGTAGAGGCCGGTCAATCTGTTAAATTGATGGAACGGTCCTATCCACAATGGACGATTGAAAAGTGTAATATCCTCATGCATGTGGAAAAGAATAACATAGAAGAAGCAGACAAGCTTTCCCAATGCGCAAGCTTATCCGACAGTTGGAAAAACACATTGCGAAACAGGGTGGAAAAGGGAGAGAACCCGGATGTCCGAAAGAGAGTGATCGGCCCGAACGGTTAACCGGTGAAAGAGGGGAATGGTTCACAAGAAAGTCCTTTCTGCCCTGCTATACACGAAGTACTTTTTTATACAATAAGAGTAACGTTTTAGAAAGGCGGATGGCTTTGGAGCTCATTTTAACATTCCTCATTTTGGCAGCCACCATCATTTTATTCATGTCCAACCGAATAAGGGCAGATCTTGTGGCGGTGATGGCTCTATTATCATTAGTCCTCACAGGGATTTTAAGTCCGACTGAAGCTCTTGTAGGCTTTTCAAACTCAGTCGTTATTATGATAGCTGGTCTTTTCATAATTGGCGCCGGCCTTTTACGGACCGGTCTGGCTCAAATGGCCAGTAATTTTGTACTGCGTTTTGCCGGGAATAGTGAAAATAAACTATTTGTGATTCTGCTGGTGCTGGTAGCTTTAATTGGTACTTTTATGAGCAATACCGGGACCGTGGCTATTATGCTTCCGATCGTCGTCAGTATCGCTATCAGCATTAACAGCAGTCCATCAAAGTTTTTAATTCCTTTGTCATTTATCGCAAGTTTTTCTGGTTTATTAACGTTGATTGCTTCGCCTGCCAACCTTATCGCCAGCCAGACACTCGCGGACAATGGATATGATAAACTAAAGTTTTTTGATATTACTCCTGTGGGTATCGTTGGTGTGATTACTGGTATTATTTATTTATATGCGGTCCGGAATAGACTGCTGCCGAAAGGGAAGAAGAGGGGCAACAATGAAGAAGAATATCATTTATCACCCGAGCAGCTGGCAGCCGATTATGAACTGGGCGGCAGCTTGTACCGGGTGAGTGTGCCTGAAGATTCCCCAATGGTCGGGAAAAAGCTGACTGAATTGGCAACGCCCGCTGCATACCAGCTGTACATTTTAAAGATTGTCAGAAAATCGGGGGAAGGGCTGAACTTACTTCCGATGACATATCATGAAATGGCTGGGCCCAAAAGTGTAATCCAGCCCAATGACCACCTGTATTTACAGGGAAAACCGGAAAACCTGGAAAAAATGGTGGCAGATTTTGGCCTGCTTTTTGAGGAGGAGGAATCTGAAGTCGATGAGCTGGTCACAAAGCAGCTTGGAATGGCAGAGGTCCTATTAACTCCTCATTCCAGCCTCATCAATCAGACGCCAAAAAGTATTAAATTTAGAGAAAAATATGATTTAAACATTCTGGGGATCAAACGTCAAGGGCAGTATGTGTTGAATGAGCCGGCTAAGCAGCGGCTCCGTTTCGGGGATTCTTTATTGGTGCAGGGGTCATGGGATTCAATTGAACTGTTGTCCCAGGAGACGAACGATGTAGTGGTTGTCGGACAGCCGCAGGAACATGCCAATGCAGCTGCAGCAAGCGGGAAAGCACCGGTGGCAGGCGGTATTATAGCATTGGTCGTATTTCTGATGATTTTTGAGATATTTCCTACAGTCATTTCTGTGTTAATCGGAGCGGTCCTTATGGTATTGACGGGCTGTCTTCGAAATGTCGATGATGCTTATGGACAGATTAATTTTGAGACCATTGTCCTGGTGGCTGCCATGCTGCCGATGGCTACAGCACTGGAAAAAACTGGAGGAGTCATGATTTTGGCTGAAGGTATTATTAAAACACTCGGAGGACTGGGAAGCTTGGGGGTCTTTGCCGGTATTTATTTGCTGTCGATGATTTTTGGCCAGTTTATCAGCAATACAGCAACAGCCGTGCTCTTTGCACCAATTGCGATGAATGCAGCACTGACAATAGACGCCAATCCATATACATTTTTAATCGGCGTTGCTGTAGCGTCCAATATGGCTTTCGCTACTCCTGTAGCTTCTCCGACTAACGCAATGGTAATGAACGCGGGTGGATATAAGGTGACCGACTTTGTAAAAATCGGTATTCCGTTAATGGCGATTGTTTTTATAGTGATGCTATTTGCCATTCCGTTTTTCTTTCCTTTGTAAAATAGACAGGCCTTTGCTTTGTAAGTCAAAGCAGGGGCCTGTTCGGATTTCGCCGGTATATTTCGGAACATCATTGAGCCTAAGAAACTGTATTGTGTCAATCAAAGGGGAAGGGAAACTTGTTGCGCTTTAAATTCATAAAGCGGCAGCCCAGACACCTTCAAAAGCTAAAAGAGAAGGTACAGGTATGGTTGCTAAGCTGGAGTTATCGCACGGTATTACTGCCGCATTTCAATAAGATTTTACAATTACTCGGGAGGATTTCAGGAGTTATTCCTCCCGTGTTTTAATTTTAGATGCCGCTTCGGTAGCATTTCTTCCAGAAACCCGCCTGTGTTTTCAATTCGGGCGCTCCTTCGGAAGGATTTACGCCGTTGTATCGTCGCTTCAAGAAGCCTGCTTCAATTAACTTGACTTCCATTAATTCCAAACAGGTGATGAGACAAAAAAAAACTGCTGCCTGCTGGGATAACAAAGCCCAAATAGCCGATCAAGCCGTAAAAACCAGTGTCAGACGAGGTTAATTAAGGAATCGTATGGTTTAAGGAAAGACTATAATGCTTAAGAATCTTGCTGATCACTTTCTGTTTTACAACATAGGCAATATGATTAAAAACTGCAAAAGCAGATAAAACTTGCACTTATCCCCAACGCAACCAGCCCTGCTAATCTGAAACATACCGCTTCAGTACAGCATCAACCTGTCCACCATAAGCTTCCCCAAAGATGTTCAGATGAACCAGGAGATAATACAGCTGGTACAAAGGCTTGATGTCGTGATAACTTTCATCGAGCGGATAGGTATGGTTGTAGGCTTCATAAAACGCTGATGAAAATCCGCCAAACAACTCAGTGAATGCAAGTTCCAGATGTCTGTCCCCATATAAAAACGATGGGTCAATTAAGTAAGGATCTCCCCCTGGACCTGCCAGCCAGTTCCCGCCCCACAGATCCCCATGTAAAGAGGATGGAGGGACATCTGCAGGAATCCATCTTTCCAGTTGTCCAAGAAGCTTTTCCAAACGGTCGCGCCGCTTTCCGGTTATAGCCCCTTTACGTATTCCCTGTTCCAGCTGTGCTCCTAATCTTTTTTTACGGTAATAATCCAGCCAACCGGAATACAGTCCATTGGGCTGATGGACGATTCCGACATAAGTATCTTTTTCCAATCCATGTTGTTTACCGAATGTTTGGTGCATGGCAGCTACATTCTCTCCCAATGTTGTTTGTGTCTTGGGAGATTCCTCTCCCGACAGCCATTCCATGATCAAAAAGGCTTTTCCCGGTTCATCAGAGAACGCCAGCACTTCAGGAACAGAAACAGATTGAGTAGCCAGAATCCGCTGTAATCCATCTGCTTCCAGTTCAAAGAAATGATTTGGAGAATGATTATGGTGTTTGATAAAATACTTTCTTTTTTCACTTTCCACGAAAAAACTTTTATTGATGGATCCGCCGGCTACACGCTGTATTTCCATTATTGTTGTTTGATCATTTGCGCAGTTTAAGGCTTGGCGAATGATATGATGCATGTAAAGACACCTCCTGCTGCATTACTCTTATCTTAACAAATAAGTCATATAAAAAAAGACCTTCCTGATCCTGGGTCTTTTGTTATAAAATAGTGCTTAAATCTGTCGATAATAGATACATAGAGACGTATACAGGAGGAAAGACAATGAAAATAGCGAGGATGGGCATATTGGCATGCCTGCTGCTTTTAGTCATGTATGGATGTTCCAATACGAATAAAATTTATGAAAAAATGATGGAACAAGGATTACAGGAGATTGAAGAGGCAAATTACGGCAGCGCTCAGTCATTCTTTGAAAATGCACTGGAAGAAGAACCTGAAGATGAAAAAGCTGCGATTCTGCTAAAACAGACAAAAGATATATTAAAAGCCCAGGAGCACTTTGATGAAGGGGCATTTGACGCAGCAAAAGAAGCGGCTAATGAAGCAGCCAATACAGAGGAAGGTTCGGATAAGCTGGTAGAAAAGGCAGAGAGCCTCATTGAACAAATGGCAAAATTGGAAAATGAAAAAAAGACCTATGTCGGAAGTTACGAACAGGCGGAAGAGTGGTTTGAACAGGGTAAGCTGGCAGAATCTATCAACACATTTGAAAGCCTCTTAAGGAACGACTTAAGCCACCCTTTTTTTGCTGATATACATAAGGATATTGAAAGTTCACTTTCAAAGGTAAAGTTGGCCAAAGAAAAAGCAGAGGCGGATGCAAAGGCTCAAGCGGAAGCAGAGGCCAAGGCAAAAGCAGAAGCAGAAGCGAAGGCCAAAGCGGAGGCTGAGGAAAAAGCTAAAGCAGAAGCTCAAGCGAGGGCAGCTGCCGAACAGGCTGAGAAAGAACAAAAAGCTGAAGCAGAAAAATTAAAACAGGAAGCCAAGGGTGTTGGAGCAGCGGAAGGATATTGGGTAACAGCAGACCGTACAGAAGCCTGTCATATCACTTCAACTTACTTTGCCTGTGCCGTCGCATTTTCAGATGTCGGATTTCATGATCAAATCCAAAGCATCCGTCATGTCAGTGATACGCAAATAGACATAACTTTTGAAAACGGGTATACTTCTACAGTAACGCTGGTCAGCGAGGATGTCTTGCAGACAGAAACCGGCCAGTTGCAACGAGTTTCCAAAAAAGAGGCCAACAGCATTTATGAAGGCTATTATGAGCTGCCTTAATGAATTTGAGCATAGCACCTCATGGATCATCAAACATCCGGAGGTGCTTTTTTAAATGCATTCTCCAGATATGTAAAAGGTTTTTCACATTTTTTGTCGTACTCATCTATAAGTATGCTTTTACAAATAACTTAGAAAGGGGTTGCTTTTTATTTATACAGATAAAAAGAAAAAGATACATCGTGCCGCCTATGGCACTAATGAAAATCAATTTGGTGATTTACGAATTCCGGAAGGCAGCGGTCCCTTCCCGGTAGCGATCATCATTCATGGAGGCTTTTGGAGAGCGGCATTTGATCTGGAGCAAATGAATCAATTGGCGGATGCCTTAACAAATCATGGAGTTGCTGCCTGGAATGTAGAATATCGCCGTGTTGGCCAAGAGGGAGGAGGCTGGCCGGGAACATTTTTGGATATTGCAAAAGCAGCTGACCATCTTCGAGTACTTGCTAAATCGTATCCACTTGATATGACTCGTGTAATCGCCGTCGGCCATTCAGCAGGCGGGCATCTGGCTTCATGGCTCGCAGCACGTCACAAACTTCCCGCAGACAGTGAATTATACACGTCAGATCATCCTTTGCCCTTAAAAGGAGTGATCAGTCTTGCCGGAGTTTGTGATTTAGAATTAATGCATGATATACACCAAATGAAAGAGACATTATATGGAATTGTTGATAATCCAACCCGTGATTTCATCGGCGGAAAGCCGGAAGAACAGAAACGCCGCTATCAAGATGGATCACCGCGTGAACTTTTACCGATAGGTGTACCGCATGTTCTTATTCATGGCACTTTAGACGTCAACGTCCCAGTAGGGTTAAGTGAGCATTTTGAAAGGGCTGCCGCCCAGTCAGGGGATTCAGTCACCCTTAAAACAATTCCGACAGCCGAGCATTTCAAGTTGATTTTGCCGGATATGGAGGCTTGGCCGGTTTTGTTAGAAGCGGTGGATACTTTGTTAAAGTAAACAAAAAAGGTTGTGAGCTTTTTATTCTCACAACCTTTTTGGAGGCAGTTCTTTCCGATGGTAGTCAATTACGCTTATCCGCAAAGATTGACTGCCTCCATTGAAGTTCCTCTATGCCGGAATAAAATTCAGATGATGTTTATTTCAATACATTCTGCATGGATTTCACGATACCCAGATGGATACCGTCATGCCAAGTTACAAACTGGAGTGCCGCATCAACAGTATCCAGCTTTAAATAACGGATATCAACCGTCTCTGAAGCCCGATTCTTTACTTTGCCTTGAAAAAACTCCATGATGCGTTTGCCCTGTTTTTTTAAGGCGTCCATGATTTCAACCACAGAAGGGGGCTCTTCTTCCCATTTAAACGGACTTGTCCCATCAATAAAGAAATCGTACCATTCCGGATGAATGATCTCATAGTCTTTATCTGCTTTGCTCAAATAGTCTTCGGCCGTAATATACATATGACCGGCATTCCAGCGGATTGTATTCGGAAAATTTTCGATTTTTGTATCCCAAGTACCTTCTTTTGTATTTCCCAAGGCGATCAATACAGCTGCCCGGGAATATTCGAACATATTTAGCGATTCCATTTTATCGAACTTCCTTTATCCTTGTTTTACAACATTATATTCCACAATTACAGGGACTTCCAATGATTTGTTTATAACGTAAACATCTTGATGGTAAATCCCCTTGCCATGACTCACTACACATCGGCCCGGGCTAAGAGGGTAAATGGTGGCTTCAAAATAACATATGGCTCTGTTCATCCCATTCACCTTAAAAACCCATGCCAACTCAACGCTTTTCAAAAGTTTATTTACAATTATGTATAGATTTTTCGACAAAAGCATGGGGATGTTTCAAAAAGGGAAATATGAGGGTGACGTACCGGTTTTTTTTAAGTATAATCCAACATGATAAGGTATTTAGATATGGAGAGTGCATTGAATTGAAAACGATAACAGTTCAGGACTTAATCGATAGATTTTCATTGGAAGTTTTGGCTGGAAAAGATCACTTGGACCGTAAAATTACCACAAACCGTGCCCATCGCCCGGGTCTGGAGTTTGTGGGCTATTTTGACTTTTTCCCAACTGAGCTTGTTCAGGTACTTGGTGTTAAGGAGCTTACTTTTTTAAAAAGATTAAGTGACCAGGAACAAAAGTTAAGAATCGGCAATATCGTGAACTATCACCCGCCTTGTTTTATTATTACAGCGCACCAGGAGTGTCCCAAATACTTGATGGAATGCTGCATTAATGAAAAGATCCCTTTGCTTCGGACAGATGATGACCCTACATCTGAATTCATCCGGAAAATGGATGCTTATTTGTTAAAGGCACTTGCACCGGAAATGGCCATTCACGGTGTTTGCGTAAATGTTTCGGGTATTGGCGTTTTACTTAGAGGGAAATCGGGCATCGGAAAAAGCGAAACCGCCCATACATTAATCAGAAGGGGACACCGCCTTGTTGCCGATGATGTGGTTACCATTAAAAAGCTCGGTCCTCAAACTATTTTGGGCACCCATGACAATACGACCAGGGAACTGCTTGCTCTGCGGAGCATCGGGCTTGTAAACGTGGTGCGTCTATACGGAAGAGAGGCGTTTCAGGATCAAACACGGATTGTGCTGGATATTGAGTTGACCAAATGGGAAGAAAACTCCCTGAATAATGAATTGGAGCATGAGCCACAATTTACCGATTATATGGGTGTGAAGATTCCGCATATAGAAATCCAGCTTCAGCCCGGGCGTGATGTGGCTGGCTTGATCGAAGCGGCTGCAAACAATTGGTATCTTCAGAAAGAGGGTTACAGTGCTGCGGAAGAGTTCTCAAAAAGGCTTGGAATTGATCATATTTAGACGACTCCCTTAGCCGCCAAATCTCGGTGTGTAATGACTATCTGTACGTATTTGATAAAATCCTCCTATAATTTGGAGGTGTCCCGGGTTTGCCCGGGGTTAAACTAAAAAGACAGACAGGCAACATTTTTAATGCCTGTCTGTCTTTTTTCAGTTATTAAGTATAAGGGAGATGTGATTGTGAGCAGCCTCCAGGCTTTGGACGAATCTTACATTATTTTTGTAATTCTACAGAAATGGCCAAAATAATTAAAGTGACAATCATGATGGAGAATATCACCATGAACATTCGATCAACTCCTTACCATGTAATAAAACCTCTGGAACCTGGCGGAGAATGCTGGATCATTTCAGTCAGCGGCATGGCATAGGCCATAAGGATGAGTGCCAATGCAATGCCTACCCATAATCCCCAATTTTCCAGTAATTTCGCTGTATGAGATGTGTCGCTTTTCGCGATCGGAAACTCTACTGCTTCTTCTTCTGTTGCAGCTTTAGGGGTTACAAACATCAGGTTAGCGACGATGTATACCAGCAGCATCGCTGAGAAGAATAAAATCGTACCCCCAATGGCCATTGTTACATGGTTCGAAAGAATGCCCTGAAACCATTCAAGTGCTGATTCGTGACCGTTGTATCCTGAGTAAGCTGTTCTTCTTGGTGCCCCGAGCAATCCAAGCAAATGCTGGGCAGTGGACATCAGGAGCATACCGACAGCCCAAGAAAAGATTTGGATATGGGCCAATTTTTGTAAATATTTTGGAAAAGTTCTGCCTGTCAAGTACGGAACAAGCCAGAATGTTACACCCATAAAGGTCATGGCCACAGGCGTTCCCACTGTAATATGGAAATGTCCTACGACCCATAGCGTATTGTGAACTAGTTCGTTCAATTGAAAGCTTGCATTGACGATCCCGCCTGCACCGCCAGGAATAAAGAACAACATGGCAATGAACAGAGAAGTAAAGCGGACGTCTTTCCAGGGAAGCTTTTTAAACCAGCCGAACAGTCCGGTTGCCCCCTTTTTTCTGCCGGAAGTTTCGAAAGTGGCAAACATGGAAAAGGCAGTCATCAATGTAGGTACTACGACCATAAATGTTAAAACAACCTGCAGAAATTTCCAAAAGCTATCGATACCGGGTTCTGTCAATTGGTGATGGAATCCGACCGGGAACGAAAATAGGATAAACAGTACGAAAGAAAATCTGGCTAACGAATCACTGAACACATCTGTGCCAATGATTTTCGGCATGACGACATACCAAGCCATATAGGCAGGCAGCAGCCAGAAATAGACGAGCGGGTGTCCAAAGTACCAGAATAAGGAACGGCTCAATTCCACGTTAATCGTCTCTGTCCAGCCAAATGACCAGGGAATATACTGAAACAAAACAGTGGTTACAACACCCAAGCAGGCGATGATCCATAACAACAGGGTGGCTACTGTCATATAAGCAAACAACGGACTGAATTTCCCTTTGTTTTGTTTCTTCCAAACAAGATAATGTCCGAGTAAGGCAAAGCTGGTGAACCATGTTCCGACGATCAATAATGCCAAACCTACATAAAACCAGCCGCTTGCTTTTAACGGAGCATAAAACGTATAAAGTACAGATGCTTCTCCGGAGATAATCATGGCAGTAGCCAGGGTGGTTCCAATGGCCGTTACCCACAGTCCCAGCCATAAAAAGAAACGGACCCTGGGACCGAAAGAGCCGAGTGTTTTACTCATTCCGGCAATCAGGAAGGCAAATATAAAAAACGTCGTAAACACAAGTGCAAGCAACACGCCATGTGCCGTTAAAATCTGATAATAATCCAGGAATTTGGGCAGCTGCAATTTATCGTTTCTAATAAATACTTGAAGAAGTCCACAAAATGTACCAATAATAAATGCAATATACGATATCCCGATATTCCAAAGTGCTAGTTGTCTGTCACTCTTTGCTATCATGGTTCATACACCTCAATTTCCGTTGACATATAATGGTGGCCTGTTCCGCAATATTCATTACAAAGAATTAAATAAGTACCGGGGTTTTTGAAAGTATAACTTTTTTGGGTAATCCTTCCTGGAACGGCCATCATATTTACCTTTGTATCGTCAATGGTAAAACTATGAACAACATCTGTGCTCGTTATTGTAAAAATAATTTCCTTGCCCGCTGGAACTCGGATCTCCTGGGGGTCATAGCCGAACGCCTTTGCAACAGCGACCACTTCATATGTGTCTTCATCAATCTGTCTTACGCCCGGATTATCAAATGGGGCAGTTTCATTCACTTTTTCGGGATCAATCGTATCCAAACCTCCCGAAGGTTCATGACCATGGGCAAAAGCGGTCACGCCGACAATGCTTAAAAATACAACAAGCGATAAAATCCCAAAGGCTAACCAAATTTTCTCGTACTTATGAAAATGCATATTTTGTCACCTGCTTTTTTTATTATCTGGCTGCGTACATAATATAGGCAGCTGCCCACATTGCGATCATGACAACACCTACTCCCATTACACTGACGAGCGTTCCTTTTAACTTCGGCTCTGAATCATTCCTGGTTTTGGACAAAGGTCCTGTCTCTTGCGGATGCTTAGCCACTGTATAGTCTACCTCCCATATGATTTCTGTCTTTATCGTAATCTTGCTGTTTCATCGCATCTGTGATAAAAGTCACAATCCCCGGCAAGTTCACAAGACCTTCATAAGTACTTCATTTTTTAGACAAAAAAAACCACGGTACGGGACCGCGGATCTAATCTATTCTGCATATTTCAATTGGACAGTTTTCACAATGAATTTCATTTTTGAGATACTGAAGGTCACAGATGACCATTTTACCGTTTTCCATTTTAATGATTCCCTCATGTTTTAAGGTATTGAGCAGGCGATTCACAACTTCGCGGCTCATGCCGCAAAAATTGGCGAGCTCTTGATTCGTCACGTGCAGATCGATCAGAACTCCATCCTCTCTCTCGTTACCGTAACTATTGGTCATACGGATCAATGTGGAATACAATGCTCCTTTTTTCCCGTGTAAAATGAGATCTCTGAATTTTGATTGAGTCTTTTGCTGCTGTTCGCCCATCATTTGTAAAATTCCAATTGTAAGTCCCGGGTTTGTCAACAGCTTTTCTTCTAATTCCCGCTTGGCAATTTTTATATAATGTCCGTTTTCAATGACTTTGGCTTGTACTCTATAGGCAGATTGGGCGCAAAACAGCTGTACCTCGCTGATCACATCATTTTTTCCGCAGATCCGAAAGGTAATTTCCCGTCCATCCGGGGTAATTTTCCCGATTCGCACCTTTCCTGAAAGGATATAGAAGAGGCTGTCAGCATGCTCTCCTTCTTGAAAGAGGAAACTGTCTTTTGTCATTTCCTTTTCAGGCTGTCCTTGCATAAGAAGTTTCTCTATCGGCTCTGTATCATGTTGAATCATTATTCGTTCACCATTTTCTAAAAATGTATGTTTCATATATGTTTAGAACCATTATACCATTTTCATTGGGTGTACTTTATGAAAATACTGTGTATTCAAAGCTTATCCTGTTTGGAGACATAAAAAAAGGGTATGAATGCTCTGTAGCAGGGGAGTGAGTAGTTTGCGGATTAATAAACCCATAATCGGAGTAACTTCCAATTTGGAATTTGTCAAAGAAAATATTAGTTATACTTTATATTACAGTTATTTGGAAGCCATAAAAAAAGCAGGGGGCATTCCCATTGTATTGACTCTGGGCAGCGAGGAAATGGTTGACAGGTGGGTAGAGATGATAGACGGACTTCTGTTAACTGGAGGGAATGACATCCATCCAAAGTACTATGACGGGGATCTGCATCCCGAACTGGGATTGTTAACACCAAAATTGGATCAATCAGATATGATGGTCATTAAAAGAGCGTATGAGGAGCGGCTCCCCATGCTGGGAATTTGTCGAGGTTCTCATTTAATTAATGTGGCGCTGGGCGGAACTTTACTTTCGGATATAAAATCGGAGCTTACTGATGCAGAGAATCATTTTGATAAAGGGAACCGGGAGAAAAAACTTAGCCATAAGATTTATATTGAGAAAGATAGCATACTTTATAGCATATACCATCAGCCGGAAATTGAGGTAAACAGTTTTCATCATCAGGCGATTGACGAATTAGGAAAGGGGCTAAAATGTACGGCCCATGCAGCGGATGGGGTGATTGAGGCCTTTGAAAGTATCGATGGTACAATCATGGGTACTCAATTTCATCCAGAAGAGTTAAGAAAGTTCGATTATCATATGCATCAATTTTTATCGATTTTCATCGGGAATTGTAAAAAGAAGAAGGAGGGGCAGCTGTGAGGCTGCTTTTTTTTAAAAGAAAACAATGTGTATACAATAAAGTAAACTTGTAAACAAATATTGCATAATTGTTTACAAAAATGTGCACATGTATACAAATCAGTAAACAATTTAATATGACAACATGTGTACATGTTACGTATACATGTACACATGTATACAAAATTGAAAACAAATCAACGGATAATAAAACCGCCGTTGACCGAAAAAAGAAATTCAGGTAATCTTTATACATGCTTATAGAAATTTCCAGCCTATCACTTTATCAATGAAAGGATGAAAAAAGTATGGAAAAAACTAGATTAGCTGCAATTGATGTGGGAAATGATTCTCTAAAAGGGATTTTTGGTGAATTAGACCATGAAATCCAAATTCCAAATATCATTGCAAGAGATGTGGAGGATCGTCCGGTCATTGGATTGGAGGAATTAAATAATCAAGATCCATTAGATGGAATACATATTCGTGTGCACTCCCCTGCGCTATACGAAAACAATGCAATTTATCGGGTAGGGCATTTAGCTACCAGAAGCGGAAATGCAACCGAGCTGGATCCGGGAAGCAGCAAATCTGAAGAAGACCAAACACTTGTCATGCTGTTTACAGCCTTGGCATTGGATGCAGTCCATGATGAAAATAAAAATTTGTTCAAACATAGCAACAAAGTAGTAGAAGCAAACTATACACTGGGAACTGGACTTCCTTTAAGGGAGGTAAAGGAAGGGAAAGATGTAGGATACCGTTCCAAACTTCTGGGTTCCGTGCATCAAGTGGAATTTTTGGTAACCCCCAAATACCAGGGTATAAAAGTAAACCTCAAGTTTGAAGAAGTAAAGGTATATCCAGAGGGGTTTGCTGCTTTTATTAATCTTGTAATGGATAATGACTTAAAAATAATTAACAAAGATTTGATTGATAAACGTATTATTATCCAGGATATCGGAGGCTTATCTACGGATATCGCAGTCATTAAAAACAGAAAAGTAGACGATGACCGTGCGCAGGGGTTCAACCTTGGTGTTTCTGAATCTCTGGATGCCATCCGGGAAGAGATTCGTTCAAAGTATGGGGTTGAGCTTGATAGCCGGAGTGATGTTGTGGAAATTATCACAAAAAAGAATGATAGAAATCATATTATGGTGAAAGGAAGCCGGACCAGCGTCCATGATATTGTAGACCGGATTCTTTTAGATCTTGCCAAAAAACAATACCGCCATCTTCGAAACGTGTGGCAAAGAAACTCACAAACCGAAATTGCTTATTTTATCGGCGGTGGATCCATTGTTTTAAAAGAGTACTTAAAAGGGTTAAATAATAGCCTGGACGGATACAATATTGATTTTTTTGAAGATGAAAAAGAGAGTGTCTGGATGATGGCAAATGCGTATTACAAACTAATTGCTGACTTTGCTCGCAAGAATCAAAAGGAAGCAAAGCCTGAAGCAAAGGCCGAAGAGAAAAAGACGGTTAAAAATTAATAGGGTGATACCATGAAGGAAACGGGGATGAAGAGGGGGCAGCCAATTACGTTTAGAATCCCTTCTGACACGCCTGATCATATATTAAAGCATTTGCAAAAGCTCAAGGAAGAAGAGCGGAGAAATTTCTCGAGTAAAATTGCTTCTATTGTTGTGGCGGGTGTAAGCGAATCTTTGACAAGACAACGAGAGACTATAACTATTCCTCTTCCTCGGGCGTTGACGAAGGAACAGCGTGATTGGTTAAAACACGAACATTCTGAAGCGTTGCTGGGCAATATCGTGTACCAATTGTTAGCAGATCCCGTCAGGGCTGTTTCCATTCTTACGACACTTAATAGCAATGCTCTGGATGTAGATGAGGCTTTATATTTACAGGAAGAAGCTGCAGCCATACAGAATGAACATCTTGGTGGGCGAACAGAAAGTCCGGCATATGAATCTCCTGTAAATGATTCAGATATTGACAATCTTGATTGGAACGAGATCAATATGGGCGAGAAATCTCAAACATCGGAAGAGGAAGCGTTTGATGAAGATCCATTGGCTGACTTCTTGGAACAAATGAATAAATAAGTAAAACAAACAAGGGGACAGGCAGCTTCCCCTTGTTTTATTTTAATAATGAGCGAAAAACCTCGAATAACTGTGTTTCGGATCTTTTCAGGGATCAATCTGCTGAAATAAGGTTTTTTCTGAAATAGGGAAAGGCAATCACTGGCATGTCTTTTTTACCGGTTAAAAGGATGGATTGTATAAGTATGAAGATTTAGATAGTATGAATCTATCTAAACAAAAATGATAGGAGGAATCGCATGAAAAGTCGGATTGTTATTTCACTGCTATTGACCTTCTCACTTTTATTTACTGTCTTCGGCAGTGTTTCTGCTTCAACTGTAACCTACCACCCATCGCTTGCCCATAAGACCGGAAAAATGGCCTATGAACATACTAAATACTTAACGTACACGATAGGTCCCAGGGTAGCGGGTACGGAGAAAGAGGCGGAGGCGAGAGACTATATTATAAGTCAGTTTGAAAGAATGGGCTATACAGCCAATATACAGCCTTTCAGTTATACAAGAGGGGGTGTAACCTACCAATCATCCAATGTCATCGCCTATAAAAAAGGAAAATCCAGCAAGGAAATTATTGTCGGAGCGCATTATGATTCCGTTTCTGCAGGAAAAGGATCTGATGACAATGCTTCTGGTGTTGCTGTTATGCTCGAGGCAGCAGAAGTTCTCAAGAAGATTCCGACGCCGTATTCTATTAAATTTGTAGCGTTTGGAGCGGAAGAAGTGGGATTGCGAGGCTCAAATTTTTATGCAGGTCAGATGACTGAAGAAGAGATCGAAAATACCGCAGGGATGATCAACCTGGACAGCCTGGCAGTCGGAGATTATATGTATGTATATGGAAGTCCGGGGGACAAAGGGTTTATCAGAGATCAGGTCCTGAACATTGCCCAAAAGAAAAAGCTGGATATTGGAACGAATCCCGGCCTGAATCCCGAGTATCCGGCAGGGACGACAGGTGACTGGAGTGACCATGCTCCTTTTCACCGTCTAGGCATTCCATATGCTTACTTTGAAGCAACAAACTGGACACTTGGTAACATGGATGGCTATACACAAACAGAAAAACACGGCGGTGTCTGGCATACCTCAAACGATACATTAGAGTTTATTGAAAGAGAATTTCCAGGCAGAGTGGAAGAGCATCTGACAACATTCAGCCAGGCGCTTACCGAGGTACTTAAGTTTTTTGGAAAGACAAGCACAGCTAAATAATTTAGAAAAGCAGGTGAAGGAACCGCGTTCTTTCACCTGCTTTTTACATGTTTATTCCTTTAATGAGGTTTACTCAAATGTCCAGTTTGGCAAGAAGACTGTTCTGTTGAACTGGTTTTAATTCAGGTGGCAACCGTCATGGAGTACAGAGCCGCCAACGGTTAGGCTGATTCTTTATGAGCAATTAAAATATTGGCGTTTGTTAATCGGCTCCGCACAAGGACGCCGATCCAAGAAGCAAGTGCAGCTTTTATCAAACCAACTACGATAAATGGTGCAAAACCGCTGGCAAAAGCTGCGGCCCAGCCCAGGTCAGCAACTATTTTTAGCCATACTGTTCCAAAGCAAAGAGTTATAAACATTCCTATTGTGTTAGCAACCATTGCATGGGTAAATTTGAAAGATGTTTTTTCTAAATACCACCCAATAAAAAATGCGGTAGGAATAAAGCCGATAATAAACCCTCCTGTAGGCCCGAAAATAACGCCTAAGCCTGCTGAGAAAGCAGAAAATACAGGAATTCCAACTGCTCCAAGCAAAATATAAAGCAGGACAGAGACGGTACCATATTTAGCTCCCAATATGGTGGCAGCCAGCCCGATAGCCAGCGTTTGCCCGGTAATCGGAACGAGCGGAAGTGGAATCGTCACCTGTGCCAAAATGCCGATGATGGCTGCAAAAAGTGCAGAGACAATCATCATTCTTAACTTCTGTTGTTGCTGAATCATATAGATCCTCCCGATGTTAACTGTTTATGTATATAGGTTTACAATATAAACTTATTACTAAAATAGGAATTTGTCAAATACTTTTTCAGTTTCCGTTGAGAAGTATGACATAGGTAAGAGAAAGTTAAATAGGTGAATAGATTCAATTTCCTATAAATGGAAAGGTGTGAAAGGGAAGATGGCGAATATAGTGTGGTGTACCATAAAATAAGGAGGTAATGGAATTGAAAAAAGGAAGAAAAACTATTACCCTTTTTCTGTCGGCTCTGTTATTGATTACCAGCTTTTTTGTAGTTCAGGCACCAGCCTTCTCTGAGGCTTCCTCAAAGCAAGAGAACCCAAGTGCAAAGGCTTACGATCAAAAGGTCATTTCCAGGGTTGATTCGGAAAGAATATTCCGAGACATCCATTATTTATCCGAGACTATTGGGCCTCGAGTAACGGGTACTGAAGAAGAGAAGTAAGCCGCGGAGTTTATCGAGGAGCGACTGGAATCATACGGTTATCATGTAGAGACACAAGAGTTCAACATTCCTGATAAAATGATTGGAAGTTTAAAGACAAGCGATGGGAACGAGGTAATGATGATTGTTCCTGCCGGTTCAGCTGCCACCCCTGCAGAAGGACTGACGGCCATGTTATTCGATGCAAAACTCGGTAAACCGGAAGATTTTACGACAGATGCCGCCGGTAAGATAGCTCTTATTTCAAGGGGAGAAATTACCTTTCAGGAAAAGGTGGCTCATGCAGTTGAAGCAGGTGCAACGGGTGTATTGATCTATGATCATGTCGATCAACCGGGACCATTAAACCCATCAATTGGAGGGGATACAACCGTTCCGGTTGGCGGGATATCCAAGGCTAGTGGAATAGCGTTACTGAATGATATTGCTTTGCAAGAAAAAACAGTCACATTCACGGTGGAAAAGCTGAAGAGTGCCACCTCTCAAAACATCATTGCAACCAGATCGCCAAAAAGGGGTTCGAATCATGATATTGTTCATATATCTGCCCATTTTGACAGCGTTCCCTTTGCACCGGGAGCGAGCGACAATGCTTCAGGAACCTCAGTTGCCTTGGAACTGGCACGGATTTTAAAGAGCTATCCTATTGAAAAAGAGCTGCGCTTTGTATTTGCAGGAGCTGAAGAAATTGGTCTCCTGGGTTCAGAATATTATGTAATCCGGCTAAGCGGGAATGAAATTAGCCGGAGCTTGGCAAATTTCAACCTGGACATGGTCGGAACGGCTTGGGAAAATGCCACAGCTATCTATTTAAATGCAGTAGATGGACAAGCAAACATTGTAAGTGATACGGCTATGGAAACAGCAGCAAGAATTGGAACGCCATCCGAACTAATCTTGTATCAACGCGGAGCGTCCGATCATGTATCCTTCCATGAAGCCGGTATTCCGGCTATTAATTTCATCAGACGCGAGCCGGATACAGCAAACCTTGAGCCTTATTATCATACACCGCTTGACACAGTAGAATATATAAGCAAGGAGCGGCTGCAAGAGGCAGGTGAGCTTGTGGGTGCTTCCGTGTACAGTTTGATCAGAAAGTAAATAAAACAAGAAGCCGATATCGATTCGGCTTCTTGTTTGTTACTATAAGCAATAGAACACTGGGGCAATGTCTTTTAAGAATCATTACTTAACCTCAGAGCGGAGAATAGCCTTTCTCCGAAACGAAAATCCCGCTTTTTAGATTATACCTGTCATACCTCCGAGCAATTGCTTTTTTTGTTGCTCTGGAAGACATCATCATCTATTGTCTCTGTTTTAATAGGTGAATGGTTATGCATTCTTTCAAAGCATCTATAAATCTCTCGCATTCCTCTAACGTGTTATAAGGTGACAGGCCGACACGAAGCCATCCGTCATATTTCATGACACCCAGTTTTTGGGCCAGCTGGTGGGCATAAAAGTTGCCATGGCCTGCAAAAATAGAATGTTCGTCTGCTAAATATTTGCTGATGGTGCTTGAGAGAAGCCCCTCAACAACAAATGATATCGTTGGGGTGGAAGGGGTTTGGCTGGCAGGCACATACAGGTTTACACCTTTTATTTTGGAAAGTTCCTCTTTTAAAAAAGAGGCCATTTCCTGTTCGTGTTGTTCAAACTTTTCGTATGCATGTACAATTCTTTCTCTTTTGGAATCGCCTTCCCCTAAACTCTCAATAAATTCAACCGCCCCGCTCATGGCTGCAATTCCCTCGAAGTTTATTGTTCCTGTTTCCATGGCAGAGGGGTATTCATTGGAGGCAGGAATCAGTTTATAAGGTTGATAACTTGAGAATAATGCAGGGTTCATAGATGCAAATCCAATGTGTGGTCCAAACACTTTATACCCTGAACCCAGAACCAAGTCAGCTCCCAAACCCTGTTGATCGACAGCTATATGCGGGATTGCTTGCACGGCATCAATGACCGTGATTGCCCCTGCAGCTTTAGCGGCGTCTATGTATGGCTTAACATCATTAATCGTACCGACGCCATTGGAGGCGAGTCCGAGGAAGACCGCTTTCGTCCTGGAATGAATCATCGTCTCGATGACAGAGTCGTCTAATGTAAGGGAACCTGTATGTACAGGAATTCTTTGGATTTTCACCCCTTTTTCTTCAGCAGCTTGTACCCAGGGATCGACATTGGCGGAGTGGTCTAGTTCCGTTACTACAATCTCGTCTCCTGCTCCCCAATTCCGCGATAGCATTCTGGAAATAGGATAGGCGAGAGAGGTCATGTTGTTACCAAAAAAAACCCCGTCTTTATAGCCATTGATCAATGAGGCGATATCATCCCTCGCTTGTGTAAGAATGGCTTCTGTCTCTTTGCTCGTTGCAAACAGGCCATCGAGATTGGCCATTCCGTTTTCTATGTAGTTCATCATTCTCGTAATCGCAGGCTGACACATTTGTGTTCCGCCTGGGCCATCAAAATAGACTACTTGCCTTCCGTTATAAGTTCGTTTTAATGATGGAAATTGGTCACGTATATTTGCCATTGTGACCTG
The DNA here is from genome assembly GCF_042680885.1 of Siminovitchia sediminis. Lineage (NCBI taxonomy): Bacteria > Bacillati > Bacillota > Bacilli > Caryophanales > Bacillaceae > Siminovitchia > Siminovitchia sediminis. Next base: position 70,425 of record NZ_JBHUEO010000001.1, read on the forward strand.
AATAGTTGGATTATGCACGATACTCCTCCTTTTATCATCATATTTTTATATTAGCATGATTTACATATGAATGTCTGAAAACTTTATAGAGTAGGGATCTTTCTGATCTATCATAATAAAAAACGGCTGTAAGAGAAAGCTTCCTATAAGGACTTTCTCTTACAGCCGTTAGCTATCCACGTTGTACAACCGGCGCCTGTCTTATGCTTGTCGGGGCTGAGCAAGTCGCCTCCGCTTTTCTGCTTGTCCAGCTTCGGCGCCTAGCCCCTCGAGGTCATAAGCCCAGGCACTGCTGAAGGCAAAAGGCGCCTTCTTCAGCGCCTGTCTTATGTGAGCAAGTCGCACCCGCTTTTCTTACCACCCAGGAACTACAGACCCCTGGTATGTGTCCTCGATAAATTGTTTAATGTCATCCGATTGATAAATGGATAGGAATTGATCGATTGCCTCATCGTCCTTGTTCTCAGCTCTGGCCGCAACAATGTTTACCCATGGTGAGTCCTTATCTTCGATAAAGATGGAATCTTCCGTGGGGACCAGTCCACTTTCAATGGCATAATTGGAATTTATGGCTGCCGCTCCCAACTCATCCAATTGACGTGGGATTTGTGCTGCTTCCAGCTCAATAAATTCATAGTTGTTTGGATTTTCTTCAATATCTTTGAGGGAAGGGGTTACTCCGACACCTTCTTTTAGTTTGATTAATCCCGCTTTTTCAAATAAAAGAAGGGAGCGCCCGCCGTTTGTCGGATCGTTCGGCAGCCCAATTTTTGCGCCTTCTTCCAAATCATCCAGATTTTGAACTTTGTTTGAATAGATTCCCATTGGAGTCGTAATGGTATTCCCGACATTGACAATATCGTAGTTACGGTCTTCTTTTTGCTCATTCAAATACGGTTCATGCTGGAATACATTCAGATCAAGGTCTCCCTGTTCTAAAGCTTCATTTACGATAGGGTAGTCTGAAAAAGTTTTTATCTCAATTTCAAGATCCTGTTTAGCTGCCAGTTCCTTAACTTGTTCCATAATCTCTTCATGTTCGCCGGCTGTCACTCCAACAGTTAGCTTTCCATCGCTAAGAAGCCCTTTTGTTTCATTCTCAGCAGAGTCATCACTGTTTCCGCCGCAAGCTGCAAGTACGGATAGTCCCAAAAATAAAGAACAGGCTAATAACCATTTTTTCATCATACATTCCTGCTTTCTTTTTAAAGTAATGTGAGGCAAAGAGTTCAACCCAACTTTAATCTTTCTTTAATTTGGCTGCTACCCGGTTACCCAGTGACTGCATTCCTTGGACAAGAATGATCAATAAAATAACCGTTACATACATCACGTCTACTTCATAGCGGAGATGTCCATAGCGATAAGCCAGGTCTCCAAGACCGCCGCCGCCTACAAGTCCTGCCATGGCCGTTGCACCAATGAGAGAGATGGTGGCAATGGTTAAACCGAGTACGATAGAGGAGCGAGATTCCCTCACAAGTACATGCCATATGATCTGCCTTGTCTTGATTCCCATAGCCTCATAGGCTTCGATGACACCGCGGTCCACCTCCAGCAACGCGGTCTCCATTAATCTTGCAATATAAGGAGCCGTGTAGATGACCAATGGAACAATGACTCCTCTTACACCAATTGATGTACCAACCAGAAACTTTGTAAAAGGGAGAATAAAGAATAACAAAATAATAAAAGGAATAGAACGAATGATATTGATAATGAGATTTAAAAAGCCAAAAACAAATTTATTACTCCACGCTTTTTCGGGTCTTGTCATCACAAGCAGTACTCCCAAAGGAAGCCCGATCAAAATGGAGATGGCCAATGATATGCTGACCATTTGAAAGGTCTGTATAACTGAGACCCAGATGTCTTCTCCCCAATTATCAATAAACTCCTGTATGGCTGTCATCCAACGTCACTCCTTCCACTTTTACATTGTTATTTTCCAGTAACTGAAGAGCCTTCTGCACGATTTCCTGATCACCTTGAAAATGGACAACCAACTGTCCAAACGACTCATCTTTTAATTGAGTAATGCTTCCTGCCAGGATATTTGGATATATATCAAATTCCTTGCTGACTTTGGCAAGAGCCGGCTCTCCGGATGTTTCTCCAAAGAAGGAAAGGGTAACTACTTGGCCGGTTTTATTCAAGTTTGCAAGAATATCTTCTGGAATATTATGGCTAAACAGGCTGCTGACAAACTTTTTGGTTGTTGCATGCTGCGGAGCTGTAAAGATATCTTTTGTTTTTCCTTCTTCAATGATTTCCCCATTCTCCATAACAGCGACTCTGTCGCAAATCCGCTGAATCACGTTCATTTCATGGGTGATTAATAGAATGGTAATCCCTAATTCCTTATTGATTTTTAACAGCAAATCAAGGATTGCTTCTGTAGTATCCGGGTCAAGGGCACTGGTTGCTTCATCACTCAATAAAATTTCGGGTTCAAAGGAGAGGGCTCTTGCAATCGCCACTCTTTGTTTTTGCCCGCCGGATAACTCGGCTGGATAGGCATTGTGCTTTTGCTCCAACCCGACTATTTTTAAGTACCTTTCCACCCGCTCTTTTACATTTTCCTTATCTAACCCTGTTAATTTTAATGGAATGGCGATGTTGTCATAGACTGTCGCTGTCTTTAGGAGGTTGAACCCTTGAAAGATCATTCCAATATCCCCGCGGGCTTTTCGGAGCTGATTGGTTGAAAGCTTTGTCAAGTCCTCATCTTTTACTTTTACTGAACCTTGATCTGGCTTCTCAAGTAGATTTACGCATCGGATCAGTGTACTTTTTCCAGCACCGCTGTAGCCGATCACTCCATATATTTCACCTTTTTTTACAGAAAGGGACACATCTTTTAAAGCATGAATCGGCCCCTGCTTACCATTGAATGTTTTAGAGATCCCCACTAGTTCAATCATTCGGTTTTGCTCCCTTCTTCAATTGCCGGATAAAATTCATCTGAGAAGTTTCTGATCCTAGTGTAATCCCAGTCTCGTGAAAAGGCGGAGGCTGCCATATATAACCCAGCTGCATCCGCCTTCGACTTTTTCAGCTTCAGGTTCAGCCCAATAGTATGCGCTGACCGTCGCCCTTCTACTTTTCTTGGTGACCGGCATCAGACGGCGAGGCTCGAAGCTGCTTCGAAAAACCAATGAAGGCAAAGAACGCCCTCACTGTTTTTTTCTCCAGCGTTTGCCGCCCTAATCAGCCGTCTTCCGCGTTACTGCTTACCACCCAGGGATTACTGAACCCTGTAACTCTTCTTCAATGAATTTCTCCATTTCTTCAGATTGATACAGGTCTACAAATTGCTTAATTGCTTCGTCATCTTTATTTTCAGTTCTTGCTGCAACAATATTCACCCAAGGTGAGTCTTTGGGTTCAATAAAGATGGAATCTTCTGCTGGAATGTAACCAGCTTCCATTGCGTAGTTTGAGTTAATAGCCGCCGCATCAAGCTCGTCAAGTTGGCGTGGAATTTGCGCAGCTTCCAATTCAACAAACTCATAGTCATTCTTGTTTTCTTCAATGTCATTTAATCCTGCTGTTACCCCTGCATCTTCTTTAAGCTTGATTAATCCGGCCTGTTCGAATAGAAGTAAGGCGCGGCCGCCATTTGTTGGATCATTTGGAAGCCCGATTTTTGCTCCTTTTTCGAGTTTGCTGATATCGTCAATTTTATTGGAATATACACCCATTGGAAAGTTAACGGTGTTGGCAACTTTTATTAAATCCAAGTTACGGTCTTCTTTAAATTCATTCAAATAAGGTTCATGCTGGAAAACATTGATATCCAGCTCACCTTGAGCAAGTGCTTCGTTCACGATTGGATAGTCAGTGAAAGTTTTGATTTCAATTTCCAAGTCTTGCTCCGCTGCCAGCTCTTGTACTTTTTCCACCAGCTGCTCCTGAACACCCGCAGTCGTTCCAACTGTTAGTTTTCCATCACCCAGGAGACCCTCCGGATTTTCACCATTATCATTACCGCCTCCGCCACATGCTGCAAGGGCTGCAATCGCAACCACTAGTATACTTGATAATAACCACTTTTTCATTTATCTTCTACCTCTTTTCCTATTCCTATTATTCATAAGTTTAACCAAACAACATACACTTTAATGTTCAGCGAGATCTAATCAAACTTTTTTACATTTCCTCCTTTCAAGGCTAACGGAAATCTCCTTTGCACCAAAAAATGCCTCTCTTATAGAGAGGCATGGGCTGATAAATCAGAATAAGATCACGCACCTCTCTTATCTTCCAAAATACAATGTGGTTTACATTGTATTTTGCAGGATTTAGCACCTGTTTTTGTTTAATATAAACAAAAATGGTTGCCGGGCTTCACAGGGCCAGTCCCTCCGCCGCTCTTTATAAGAGATTTCCAAAATGAAATTGTTAAGTTTGATCATATACCTATTACAACCAAAAGTCAATGTGCTTTAGAAGAACTTTGTCGAATTTTTTTTCTGGATGAATATAAGTGAAAGATCCAAGTTGGATGTAAAGAGGGACTCCATCAAGCAATGGATGCCACCCGGATGATTTTCGGATATTTGTTCAATGTCATCGGATATAACCCGTTCATCGTAAAATTCGCCGTTGAATGGTTATGGGTTGTTACACCGGCTGAATTGACTTTCCAGTTTTTTAGAGTTGGAACTTCTTAAAAAATTGAAAGGGAATTCAAGAAAATACTAACTATTTTTAGTACTATGATTTATAATGTATATAGATACTTATCCTTTTATTTTGAAAATATATACATCTACGTAGAAAGGAGAAGAACATTGTCGGAAGAAGTAAAGAAGAACGTACTGGAGTATATTGAAAAAAATAAAGAAGAACTTGTAAGCTCTATTGTCAAAGCTGTTCAAATTCCAAGTGTAATTGGGAATGAACAGGCGATGGCAGAGTATATGAAGAAGAAATATGAAGAAATAGGGTTAACTGTAGCAGAAGTTCAACCGGAATATGAAAAAATTCAAGACCATCCGGCGTTTTCCAGTTCAGGCCTTTCGTTCGAAGGAAGGAAAAACATTATTGGAATTTGGGAAGGACAGGAAGGAGCCCCTTCATTAACGTTAAATGGGCATATGGATGTTGTTTCTCCTGAACCTGTTGAAAATTGGACGAAAGATCCCTGGGGTGGAGAAATTGAGGGGAATAAATTATATGGCCGCGGTTCCGGTGATATGAAAGCCGGGCTAATGGCAAACTGGTTTGCTTTGAAAGCGCTATTGGACATGGGAGTCAAGCCGAAAGGAAAGGTTCTGCTTCAAAGCGTTTTGGAGGAGGAAGCAGGAGGGGCAGGAGGTACATTATTCTGCCTGGAAGAGGGCTACCTTACGGATGGCTTTATTGCCACCGAACCACATGCTTTACGACTTACGGTGGCTCATGCGGGGGTGATGTATTTCCGTGTAAAAGTTCTGGGTAAAACCGCTCACGCGGGAATGGCTCATACAGGTGTAAATGCAATCAGTAAAATGATCAAAATATATCATGCACTTGAAAAACTGTCTGAAAAAAGAGCGAAAGAAGTATACTTTGAACTGTTTCATAAAGGATCCGGACAGTCTGTTCATTTAAATCTTGGTACGCTGAAAGGAGGGGACTGGGCTTCTAATGTTCCGGGAGAGGCAGTCCTTGAATGCAGAATCGGTTTTATCCCTTCCGAAACACGGGCGGAAATAAAAAAATTGGTTGAAAAAACCATTTGGGAGGCCGCTCAAGGGGACGAGTGGCTGGAGCAGCATCCTCCTGAAGTGGAATGGTATGGCTGGACAACAGAAGCTTGGAACCAGGATCCTGAGGATCCCTATGTCCAGAAATTTAAAAAATCGGCTGAAAATGTATTGGGGAGAGAAGTAGAAATTGCCGGCCGGGCTGCCGGAAATGATGCACGGTTCACTCAATACTACAAAAGGCCGGGCCTTGTATTTGGACCAAGATGTTCCAACATGCATGGACCGGATGAATATGTAGAAATTGACAGTGTTATTGATACAGCAAAAGTGTTCGCCGCGCATATCATTGATTGGTGTGGTATAGAAGAGAACTAATCAAGAGGGGGCTGTCTAAATAGCCCCTAAAATAAATCAGGAGGAGAAAACCGAATCGTTTTTCTCCTCCTGATTTTGCATTTGTGGGCTTTTTTCCTAAAAGCAGCTGGCGGATGCCCGCCACTTTCAGG
>NZ_JBHUEO010000002.1:0-111932 GCF_042680885.1 Siminovitchia sediminis
AGGTTTTTGGGTGTGTAGTAACTTCAATTATCCTTAGAATTCAGGGGGTGGCAATTTTTTTGCTTATAAAGCCCGCTATAAAGACATTCTATAGCCTATTTAATATAAAAGTTTTGACAATACGTTTTTAGAAAGGAAGAAGAATTAATGACTAAAAATCGTAAACATCGAAGAAGTGAACCACCCAATTTTTTAGGACAACATTTAATGCATAATAAGAAATTAATAAATGAAATAGTAGAAATTGCAAATGTAACTCGACATGATTTAGTTTTAGAGTTTGGTGCTGGAAAAGGTGCATTGACGTCGGTGTTAAGTAAAAAAGCAAGGGGGATACTGGCTATAGAATATGAAGGAAAATTTGTAAGTTTATTAAAAGAGAAATTTGCTGAAACCGGTAATGTTAAAATCATTCATCACGATATATTACAAATTCAATTGCCGAAAGAACCTTTTATCGTTGTTTCGAATATTCCCTATTCGATTACGACGCCCATTATGAAGATGTTATTGAATCATCCGATAAGTGGATTTCAGAGAGGAGCAATAGTAATGGAAAAGGGAGCGGCAAAAAGATTCACCTCTCAATTTGTGAAGGATCCATATATCATTGCTTGGAGAATGTGGTTTGATATTCGATACGTAAAAGAAATTTCTAAGAAAAACTTTTCTCCCCAACCAAAAGTAGATTCGGCACTGATTACGATAAAAAGAAAAGTAAATCCAAAAGTTCCTTATAAAGATTATTTCATTTTTTGGGGATTCGCAGACTATGTATTGCAAAACCCGCAGATGCCAATTGACTTTGCATTAAGGGGCATTTTTACAGCACAGCAAATCAAAAGGGTTAAAAGAAGTTTGGGCATAAAAAGTGAAACGCCAGTTGGCATCCTATCAATAGAGCAATGGGGTATGTTGTTTGAAACGATGGTAAAATATGTTCCAAAACACAGATGGCCTAAATTAGACAAGCGGAAATTAATCAAATGGAAAAATTCTAAACGATAAATGAAGGAATATAAACATTATAATTGAAGGTAATCTAATTACTTTACCTCATACTAAACAATAAAATCTGAATAACAAGATGAGATTATTAGAATAGAAATTGAGGAGGAGCTGGGACAAAATCCTCCTAAATAGAAAAATAGCCCATGAAGTTTTGCACATTGCAAAATGTCATGGGTTTAAATTTTTTTAGGTTTTAAACGAGGATGAATGTGAAAACTATCAGGATATCCATTCCATTCATCATGTACAGAAGTAAAAGAAGGATTCTCCTTTTTTATTATATTTAAGCCAGTTAAGTATCAACTTCTTTTCTATTAATTAAATGGAAGAATTTTTGTGTAATTCCAGGTATACTTCGTTTTAAATCACTAAATCTTTGAGTACCATTTTTCAATAAATGCAATAAGATAATGGGTTTCCATTTTCCGACTAATATGCCTAAAGCATCTTCAACACGACAAAAATCTGGTTCTATATTTATTCTAATTACTCCTTTAGTATCTTTTTGTCAATTATGATGCTTTTAAGTTGTACTTCCTTTTTTTACTTTACTGACTATATTAGCATTGTGAACAGAAATTTGAAAGAGGGGTTCTAGAGGAGTGCTTAAATACGATAGAACGCATAATTGGTGAAATAAGTAATATCCCCAATTGTAAGAAAATCTTCTAACGATTGGGGATTGTCATCATGGAGAAATAGTAAGTTTAACATAAAACGATGATGCGATATGGAGTAGTTTGTGCAGGAATGCTACGAGTTGTTGGACCATAAATCACGACTAAATCGCGGTTCCCAGGATATTTTGAAAAGAACTGCCCATTTGTTAACAATATGGGAGTAGAAGGAGTTAAATGTAATTGCAATTGGCCATCACTGCTCAATAGTTGATGGTTAAAATAACTTACTTTTACATTTCGATTTGGATACTCTTTCACCATCACTATCGTTGTAGAGGGGTGGTTCGATGAAAGAAAGAGATTTGTTTGAGCCTGTTAAAAAGCTACTGGAAGAAAAAATGTACTGTAAAGTCTATGCTGAAGTAGCAAACTTCGATGTAGTTGGTCTTGGCAACTCATATGGCATTGTTGTTGAGATGAAAAGAAAACTTACTTGGAAGCTGATTGAACAAGCCCAGAACGCAATAGGATTAGCCGACTATGTGTTTATTGCTATCCCAAAGCCCAAAACAAATGGAAATAGAGTGGCAACTAGATACCTAAAACAAGACGGTATAGGGGTCATTTATATTGATGAAAATTGTGCATATGTACATTCCTGGGGAAAAAGGCATAAACCCAGCAGATCATTAAGAGATTATGTTTTACCTCATCATCGTCTTACGACTGGTGGAGTAAAAAGTGGCGAGGGTGTTACTGAATACTCGATTACGATTGACAACATAAAAGATTGTTTAAGGTTCCGTCGTAGTAATGAAGGTTGGATGACAGTAGATGAAATCTTAGAACAGGTTCAAACTCACTACTCTAATCCAAAACCATCAGTTATGGCTACCCTACAAGCACACTGGAATAAAGATTGGTGTGAAACGAAAGTGGAGGGGCGTAAGAGATATTTTAGGTTAAAAAGAAAATCAGTTAAAGAGGGTATAAGTCATCAAGGCTGAAAGTTTGGCTTTTTAATTTAAAGGGGGTGTGTCTGTGAAAGAGTTAATGATCCGTTTTATTGATGATGGTGAAGTGTTTAATGAAATAGACGAAACTAGAAACTATTATTTGAGTGAAGCTGAATCCATTGTTGAAAAAATAAAGGTTCGATTAACAAATGAAAAGAGGGTGTCCAGTCCAAAGGGGTTTGAGTGTTGGGTCGATGGGAAACAGTTGATTATCTCATCCGTTCGATTTGAAAACGGCCAATCCTTGGAAGAACAGTTAAAACAAACGATATTGGAGCATAAAGAGTGGGAAGAAGATCTTAAAAATAAATATATCAATAAGATTAACGAATATGCTTCTAAAGAACGAGAGTTAATGGTACACAGGGAATTTAAAGCCTTTGTTATCCGGTTTGACCAATATATGGGGAATCCCAAAAATGATCCCTTTCCTTTGTTGTTAAGGCTTGAGAGACTAAAAGATTTGTTTGATGGGATTTTCGTAAATATATCTTCTGGATTTTATTCAGAATTAGAGGTGATTATGGGTTCTATAAAAGAGTCCTTTCAAATCATAGTTAAACAAACATATGACGAATTATCAGAGCAGGATCAAGAAGAATATGAAGGTAGTTGGTCTGACTTTTTAAGGGTAAGAGTCATTACTTGGTTAGGGAACGATGAGAACTTTAATAGATTTAAAAACTATGTGATAGCGCATTATGAATCTGTTCCAAAATCTAGGATTCGGGCTATTTATCCAAGGTATGAACCTTTTCAAGAAATGCAGGACTATTTATTTTCTACTTTTGCAAAAACGCAAAGTTTCGATGAAGCTTACCGATTGAGCAATGAGTTAATCCAGTCATTTTATGAAAAATACGATGATATACTTTTTGGTGGTTTTGCGATTAAAAATGATGACATGGTAAAATCATTAATTTTTAGCCCTGTTGTTAAGAATTTCTTTGAAGTAATTGAGAAGAGAAAAGAAGAAACACTTCCGAAAGACTCGAACATTGATAAGGGAATGGTTGATGATGAGGAAGAGTTGGAAAGCGCAGAAGAAATTAACGTTTAAAACGATAGAGGATGCACTCAATGAACTTAACGCTCAAGATAAAGGGCGTTATTTTTTATGTACATGTCCTGAATGTCAAAGAAATGAAGCTTTTATTTATAAAAACAATCTAAATTTTATTCAATGCAACCGTGAAAACTTCTGTGGTGAAAGGATGATATTGCAATTCAAGGAAAAAGTAAGCGAAGCTTCATATAAAAAACAGAAAATACATGAAGAATATCCTGAATTAACGGAAAAACAAGTTGAAGCATTAAATTGGACAAATAAAGTATTTAAGCATGTTCAAAAATATTTCGAGAGCGAAGCACTCGATAATGGTTATCGTGGCATATCAAAAGATATTGCCAAAGAGTTTATTGTCGATTTTAAAAATGAAAAATTTGTGGCTTTTTTGTTTAGTAAGATGGAGCCTTTACTTGGTAAAGATTATTCAAAAAATGAATGGATGTGTAAACGGAATTTAGTGTTTCCAGTATATGGGCAAGACAATAATGTTGATCGAATATTATTGCGTTCCAGCATTGAACCGAATATTGAACCTAAAGAAATACAATTAATTGTAAATCCTTCAAAAGAAACGAGGGATTTTTTTATTTCTCTACCTAACCAATCTAAAACACTCGTTATAACAGAAGCAGTATTGGATGGATTAAGTTTTAGAGAAATTGATCCTAGTGTGGGGTTTATCGCATTGACAGGTAGTGCTAAAACGAGAAATATTAAAGATTTTATTAGTCGAAAGAAACGATTATTTCAAGACAAGGACATTGTTTTGGCAATGGATGATGATGTTGCTGGTTGGAGGGCAAATGCTGAAATAATGACAGCGTTAGAAGAAAATGATATTTTCCATTATCAGATATTTTTATATCCCAATGGGATAACCGATTCCAACGAATTATTAAACGAGAATAGAGTTGGCTTCAAGGAAAAATTTCACCAAGTAAAACAATCTTTTAACCAAAACAGCCGTGATCTAATAGATGTAGAACATGATGCAGAAACAGTTGTAATCTGCAATTCACGATTGGATGCAGTATCTTTTAAGGCGATTGATTCAAATGTAGGAGTTGTTGCATTAGAAAACAATAGAGGAAATCGTTGTGCTGAAATTACAGAGTTTATTCTGGAAAATGAGCAATTGTTGAGAGGAAAACAGATAGTCGGAGCTTTTCCTGATAATCTCGACAGAGAATTTAAAAATGTAACAAATGTGATAAAGGCATTAGATTTAGAGTATCGTCAATTTGATTACCCTAATCAAGCGGAACCCCCTTATGTGAAAAATCTATACGACTTTTTAAGGAGAAATGATAGAGAATTTAAAAGAAAGTTTCTTGAAACACTTTCAGCTTTTGAAAAGCGAGATAAGAAAATGGCACGGGGGAAAGAATTTTTTCGATAGTTTAGTTATTAAAATTTGAATTAATCACATTTATTAAAGGTTATTGAATGGATAGCCTTTTTTATGTGCATTAGTTCGGCGTGAAAAAGGGGTGGTACGAGTATGATGTCACCGTTAAAATGGATATTTGCATCCATTTTAGTAATAGCACTTGTTTTAGGTATTGCCTATGCTTCATCAATACAAAACATAAATACAAACACTGTAACAGATATTGAAGTGTTAGCAGATACGATAAGTGCTGGAACAATAAGAAGTGAAATGAATGAAAATGGAAAAGTCAATGAGCAGTTTTTTGATAAAGATGAATTGATAGCGAATTTGACAGCGAAAATAGTTTCTGTACAAAAAAATCATCCTTATGATATTCATTTTGACTATGTTTTCTTTGATAAAAATGGACAAGTAACTAACGTTGATAAGGAAATTAGAAGTGTTCAATTTCGGATTCAATATGTTAATGAAAAAGGAGAAGTAAAAGCCACTTCTGAAAGGCATTTAGCTATAAATCAATTAGGAGAGTAAATGGGGGATTTTAAAATGAAAACGATAGCAAACTTTTATTTCTTAGAAGATGGAAAATCTACTGTCAACTTTTACAATGGTTCATTAGTAGAGTTGTTAGAAAATAAATTAGACGTTGATGTAAATAAACTTAAAAGGGCGTTCTTCGTAGCAAAAGTTGTTCCAGTATTTGTTTTTTGTGGTGCATCAGTAGTTACACAAAATGTTGGAAAAAATAAGGTGTTCTCTTATGAAGTACATGTAGAAGATGAAGAAAGTTTCTTTAGAAGTATGAATGAATTTATTGAGAGTTTTGTTAACCAACATTTGTAAAGGGGGGTAAAAATCATTGAGTGAGATAAAAGGGGCTATCTTTTCAATGGCGATTTTTATCGCATTTATTGTACCTATATTTTTACAAGTAGGTATAGGAAGCGTGCATCAACACGCTTTTATGAAAATTACTACAGAGGTTACTTCCATAGTAAAGGAAGAAGGCGGAGTGACCGATAAGGTGAACAATATAGTGCGAAACTTGAATGACAAAGGATATACTATAACGTTTAAAAACGATTCAGGAGTGCCGGTTCATGGTAAGCGACCATTCGGAGAAACAATCATCATTGATTTTGATTATAAATACAAAAATGTTCGTGGCGAAGAGAATTTAAGTACGAATAATGTTGTGTCTGTAGCAAGAAGATGAATTGCTGAATTATAGAAAGGTTGCTAAAATAAAGTGATATACTCTTTTTTTAAAAGGGGGATTTATGTGTTGAAAACAAGAAATGATTTTTCAAGCAAAGATGCATATTTAGAGTACACTCGTTCTTTAGATTTCTTGAAAAATTATTCGATAGAAGGAAAAACAGCAAAACAAATACAGGAAGAAATGCTTATAGACGAAGATTTGTTGCACTATGTTGAAAAAGCATTAGAGGTTCTCAAAGAAAAAAATAAAATGCGTGGCATTGATATGATTTACCTAGTTGATCAGTATGTTATTGAAGATGAAGATTATGAAGATTGGTTAAACTCGATGGAACATCAGTAAAGAAGGTGGACTATGAGTTTTAGACATTACTATAAGTCGGGAGATTTAATTAGGTATTATGACTTTTTTTCAAAGAATAAAGATCATCACAAACCAAGACCTGCAATGGTATTAGGATATAACAAGAAAAACAATAGTGTTTTTGCAGTGAGAATAACATCCAAGGGGGGGAGGACAGAAAAGCCTGATTATAAAGAGTTGGGTGATGAAGTTCGAGTTCCAAAAGGGATTGTTTATAACGATAAACCGTTATATGGGGTCATAAAAACAAACAATATAATTGAAATAAAAAGAGACAGGATCACTTCTACACTTGATGTTTTTCCTTATCAGACAAAATTGGAAGTTTTACAAGTGTATGAAAAGTTCAAGAATGAAGATTGGTACAAAGAATTTTTGGAAGCTTCCAATTTAGATTATAAACATATAATAGAACGTTATAAAGAAAACCTAGTTGCCGAAAAACTAGGATTTTTTTATTGTCACGGAAGTAATGAAAATATATATGAATTCATTCAGGATACCCCTTTGAGGATTCATAAAATCCAATTACTCGAAAAAATGATTACAGCCATGCAATTGACCCAGTTGTGCCATCTTTTTGATCCACCTCTGCCATGAAATTGATCCACCTAAGACATAGCTGACCCACCCTCCTATATAATGAAGGAGCACATACGTGCAAATTCATTTATAGGGGGTTTTTTTGTGATTAAGTATCGGGAAATTTTAAGGCTTCACTCGCAGGAAGTCACACAAAGGGGGATAGCTTCAAGCTGTGGTCATTCAAGGAACACGATTAGAGAAGTAATTCGGCGAGCGGAAGAGAAGAAAATTCAGTGGCCAATCGAAGATGACGTGACAGATTTAGATTTACAAATGATTTTATTTCCTGAGAAAAAGGTTCCTTCAGACCATCGACGAAAGCCTGATTGTGAGTATATTCATAAAGAATTGGCTAAAACGGGGGTAACACTTTCTCTTTTATGGGACGAATATTCTTTACAGAGCAGGGCAAATGATGAAATTCCGTACAGTTATCGCCAGTTTTGTAGATTTTACACTGATTATGCCAGGAAAACCAAAGCAACCATGCGCATCAAAAGAAAACCTGGAGAACAAATGGAAGTGGACTGGGCAGGTCAAACGATGCATCTTACAAACAATCTAACAGGAGAAGAAATTCCTGTTTATATTTTTGTTTCTGCATTGCCATGTAGTCAATATGCATATGTAGAAGGATTTTTATCCATGGATATAGAGAGTTGGATTACGGCTCATATCCATGCTTTTGAATTTTATGGGGGAGTCACAAGGGTTATTGTACCGGATAACTTGAAGACTGGAGTGACCAAGTCTTCCCGTATCGATCCAATTATTAATCAGAGCTATCAGGAAATGGCTGAATATTACCAGACTACTATTATCCCAGCACGTGTACGCCGGCCCAAGGACAAGCCAAGTGTAGAAGGGAATGTTGGCCATATATCGACTTGGATTATCGCTTCTCTTCGTAATGAGAAGTTCTTTTCTTTGGCTGAGCTAAACAAAGCGATTAGAGAGAAATTAGATGTGGTGAATACAAAATCTTTCCAAAAGAGAAAAGGGAACAGGCAGGAAGCATTCTTAGAAGAAGAAAAATTTGCATTAATTCCCCTGCCTCATTCACCATACGAGATTGCGAGCTGGGCGAAGACCGTTGTCCAGCCCGATTATCATGTGAAAATAGATAATAATTATTACTCTGTTCCCTATGATTATATCAAATGTACAGTAGACGTTCGAGTAACGAGAAATATAGTTGAAGTGTTTTATAAGAATATCCGGATTGCTTCGCACAAAAGATCAAATAAAACAGGTGGGGATTTCAGTACGATTCCTGATCATATGCCTAGGGATCATAGAAAGTATGCATCGTTTGATAAGGAGTTTATATTAGAGTGGGGTGCCACAACCGGTCCTTCCACCCTATTAACCATTGAAAGAATACTAGAATCTTATCCAACAGAAAAGCAAGGGTTGAAATCGACCTATGCATTGATGAAACTAGCAGATAAATACTCCATCGAACGCATAGAGAAGGCGTGTGAAAGAGTATTGTCTTATACGCCACGCCCAAAACTTAAAAGCATACAAACAATCCTAAAAACAGGACATGATAAATTACCATTGGAGAAAACAAGCGAACAAATGGACACACCAAAAAATGATAACGCATACGGCTTTACTCGTGGCGCTGATTACTACGGAGGGAAAAAATAATGACAACCGATAACACTTTAACAAAATTAAATGACATGAGAATGTCTGCGATGGCAGAAACATTTAGAGAACAATTGAGAAATCCGGAATATCAAGAACTATCTTTTGAAGATAGATTTGGATTACTGGTTGATATTGAATGGTCCAGAAGGCAAAACAATAAGCTTGATCGCCTAATCAAACAAGCAGAATTACGGGACACGCAGGCGTGTATTGAAGATATTGAATATCATCCGGATAGAAAGCTAGATAAGGCACAAATATTGCGATTGGCAACTGGTAATTATATTGAAGAGCATCACAATATTATATTAATGGGTGCTTCCGGAAATGGGAAGACGTATTTAGCCTGTGCATTTGGCATCGCTGCGTGTCGTCAATTCTATAAAGTAAAATACATCCGATTACCTGATTTATTGGATGAATTGGCGATCGCAAGAGGAGAAGGAACGTATAGAAAGGTAATGAAAAAATACAAGAATGTAAACCTACTAATCTTGGATGAGTGGCTATTAACTCCGTTAAAAGAAACGGAATCAAGAGACCTTCTTGAAATCGTAGAAGCACGCCACCAGCAGGGCTCAACTATCTTTTGTTCCCAATTTGATCCTAGGGGATGGCATGATAAAATTGGCGAAAGCACACTGGCAGACGCCATTCTAGATAGGATTGTGCATGATTCCTACAATATACTTATTGACGGTAAAGTCTCGATGAGAGAACGTCATGGATTGGCGGTATCCAAGTGATCCCTGAAGAAGTTGAAATCCGTATAGCAAGGTATTTCCTTCACATGTATTTACCTGATGAAGTAATGCGCGAAGTGGAAGAGAAATTATTACCTCCATGTATTTGGGGAGAAGAAGAGGGATTAGACCACGATGAACTCGTTAGCTTAGCTCAAGAGATAATTAATAAACAACTAGACGGTAAGAGTTTTAAATAAGCTAAACAGCCATTGGAATATATTAGATTTCAATGGCTGCTTATAAATCTACTAGTAGTGGCTCATCTCTGTCCTAAGTGGATCAATTTCTTGTCCCAAGTGGGTCAAAAAGATGGCAGAGGTGGAGCTAACCTATGTCCTTCTTCAAAAAAGGGAAGAACGTCTATTTTTGGTGTCTTATTTAATAAAAAAGGAAAAATATATGATTACAATATAGCAACAAAAAAACCGTTGCAAAAAATAGTGCATGATTGGAGTGGAAATAAAAAGGTAAGTGAATGGTTGCGTGAAGATGAAAAATTTCACATCCTTATGAAGCATGTTAATGCTCGAATCATACCTGATCCAGTGCCTAAAATAGATAAATATAAAACGTTTCCTGAATTTAAACATTCTTTAATGAACAGTAGAGAAAAGGAAAATATCGTAGGTAAATCACGCTGTGAAAAAACACAGGGTGATTTTTTTGTCTCGGAAAGAGAGGGTGGATGAATGAGGGAAAGTGAATTCTTTGAAAAGTATACGAGCAAAAAAACCATTGCGGTAATTATTCTTGTGATATTATTTCTTTCATTTTTTGTTGCAAATTTTTTGCTGGCTTTTTTGCAAGAAGTGGGCAATGTCCTTGTAACAATGATGAATAATCCCGATGAAAATATTTCATTTTCATTAAATTGGCAAAGCGTGTTTGTTTTTCAACCTAAAATAATAGAATTTTATATTGCATTTTATTTTGTTCTTGCAATCGGGTTAATCAAGTTTATCTATAACATCAAAATGAACTATGACAGCCTAAATAAAGGACAACATGGTACTAGTGAATTTGAGAAGGTAAAAGAACTAAAAAAGCAATATAAAATTATACCTGCTAAGAAAGAAGAGTATGACGGTAGTGGTGGAGTAATCATTTCAGGACTGCAAGAAAAGTACAGACCATATAGATTGTTGATTGACGAAGGTCCAATTCATACTATGGTTATCGGAATTACCCGATCCGGAAAAGGTGAAACTTTTGTTTTCCCTATGATAGACGTTTTGAGTCGGGCGAAAGATAAACCATCCTTGGTAGTAAATGACCCAAAGGGGGAGCTTGCGGGGGCTTCTTATGAAACATTAAAGAAGCGTGGATATGAGGTACATGTTTTTAATTTAATCCAACAACACATGGGTATGGGATTTAATCCGTTACAATTAGTTGTAGATGCTTGGAAGAAAGGTAATCCGAGCTTGGCACAACAATATGCCAATAGTATTGCTTTTAGTTTATATCACGATCCCAATGCAAAAGATCCGTTTTGGAATGACTGTGCTATCTCTTTAGTGACAGCAATCATATTAGCGATTACGGAGGATGCTGTTAAAACGGGCAAGGAAGAAAAAGTTAATATGTATTCTGTTGCCAACTTCCTAGCCAGCAAAGGTAGTGATAACGATGAAGATAGTGGAACAAATGCATTAGATGAATTTTTCCAAGCAAGAGAAGATAATACACCTGCTAAAAATATGTATGCGACAAGTAACTTTGCAGGTGGAAATACACGGGGAAGTATCTTTACAACTGCTATGTCTAAATTGCAAATTTTTACGTTAGAGCCTAATGCTAAATTGACGAGTTATAACAGTTTGGATTTAACGGATGTTGGTTTTGGTGATAAGCCTGTTGCTATATTCATGGTTACTCCTGATTATGACCAGTCAAACCATGTTTTAGCTAGTATTTTCGTGAGTCAGTTATACCGAGTGAATGCTGAAAAAGCAACAATGAGTCCATCGGGAAAAATGAAGAGACATGTTCATTTCTTGCTTGATGAGTTTGGAAACATGCCTACTATTGAAGGTATGGCTGGAATGGTTACGGTAGGAGCAGGTAGAGGGTTTCGTTTTCACCTGGTCGTTCAAGCGTATTCTCAAATAAAATCCCAATATGGAGATGAGGCAGATACGATTATCGGGAACTGTTCCAATCAAATTTATATCCTAACGAAGGATAAACAAACAGCCGAACAGTATAGCGCATTAATCGGAACGAAAACTATAACAGATATCAGCCGAAGTGGAAAACTGCTATCAATGGATAAGTCGCATAGTGAAGCAGTTAAGGAAAGACCCCTTATGATGCCTGATGAACTCATGCAATTAAAAGAGGGTGAGTCAGTGGTCGTTCGAGCGAACAAAAGGCAGGATAATAAAAGAAGAAAAATTGTTCCAAAACCCATATTTAACACAGGTGTGACAGCGCATAAATTCCGATGGGAGTACTTGGCGGATGATTTTGATAACAGTAAATCAATATTAGATCTGCCTTTAATGTCAACTACCTACCATGACTTAGATTTATCTCGAATTGTATTTACGGCTAAAGGTGAAGGTGATATGTATGTTCCGATGATCGATATTATGCCAAGTGAAGAATATCAAAATATGAAGCGTATGTTCCTTACATTTGTGTCTCAATCAAGTAGAAAGTTTCCTTACGTAGAGGAATTTGACGATTGGACTTTCTTACACTTGATGAGTTATATGGTATACGAATTGCGTTTGCCTATGAATATTGCAGAAAGGTTTTTAACTATTGCGAACAAATATGTTCCTGACCGCCTGATTAATTCGTGGAGAGAAGAATTGCGTAAGGTTGCTCCTGTTCCTACTTCAAGAGTGCGGAGAAAGAGTCCCAATTCGGTTCGTGAAGAATTGGAAAAGCTAAAAGAAGAAGAGGGTAACTGATAAATGGGAGGGATTGGATAATACATGTTTACCGAAATAATTAAGGAAAGCTATATAGATGCCTATTTGGATTATTTTAAAAAAGATAAAAAAAGTTTTAGGATAACACGATTAATTTACGGATTCGTGTTATTTTTTATTTTTGCTGTCGGCTTTTTAATCATGCAAAAACCTTTATGGCTTCTTCTGACTCCACTTGCTTTTTATGTAGGATATAAGTTGCCTTATTTTAGTTTAATTAGTTTGAAAAAAAATGAAGAGTTGCGGACTTCTTTTTTATTCCCGCAATTTCTCCAAAGCTTCATGGGGTTACTCTCTTCATCAGGTAACATCTATCAAACATTAAAGGCAACAATTCCGTATACAGGAGAGCCTTTAAAACGTGAACTGGAAAAGTTAGTGAAAAACATTGAAAAGGACAATCACCGAGATTATTACATTGCTTTTGCCGAATTTGTCGGTACAAATGAAGCTTACACCATCATGGATATGATTTATCAATTCAGTGAATACGGGGTCAAAAAAGATACCTTACATGACTTGCGAGATTATATTCAAGGGCTGGATGAAAACAAGGTCAATGAACTAATTGAACGTAAGATGATGTCGGGAGAAAAGTATGGATATATGTCTATTTTTATTTCTCTGTTTTTGCTCTTGGGATATGCAGGTGCAATCTTGTTCTATTACTTAGGAGATATAATGGATGCATTAAAAGTAGTTATGTAGAAACTTAAAAAGAGAGGGGGATATTCTTGAGTGAAAATAAAAATGATGCCGTGACAATAATTAAACATATTGCGGTATTAAGAGAGGGGAAAAATGGATGGACTCAAGAATTAAATATTGTTAGTTGGTATGGAAAGGAAGCGAAATATGATATTCGTTGGTGGTCAAAAGACAAATTGGATAGTGGTAAGGGTATAACGCTTCGACATGATGAAATGTTAGCTTTAAAAAATGCGATTATTGATTTGCCTGAACACTTTCAAACAATGGCTTAAAAAGAAAGGGATGAGAAAAGATGAATAATAAACGGATACAAGAAATAATCGATCATTCGTTTTTAAAGGTTATGCTTCAAGATGATGCGATTACCGATATACGTTTTAATGGTACACATTTATGGGTTCAATACAATGATAAACCATATCAAATGGCATCAATTCAACCAAAAGAAGAGGAAGTTAGACGTTTAGTAAAGTCAATGGCAATGGAGCAAAAAAAAGACATTACGGATAGTGAACCGATCCTTGATACAGATTTTGAATATTTACGGATAAATGCAGTACATGAATCGGTCAGCCCTGACGGGACTACTCTTGCTGTTCGTGTATCAAGACCACGACTTGCCGTGAGAAACATACAAGAGATGCTACCGAAAATTTCTTACGAAAAATCCACTCCAATTGTGGTTGATAAAACGGAAATTAATAAAAATCCAGTGGCATCTTTGTTAAAAGTGCTGGTTTTAGCAGGAAGCAATATTATGATTTCCGGGATTACAGGAACGGGTAAGACGGAATTACAAAAACTTTTAGTCGGTCTTATTCCTAACAACCAAAAAATTAATTTACTAGAAGATACTCGGGATAGCCATATCAAAGCACTATATCCTGATAAAGATATTATGAGTTGGCAAACATTAACATCAGAAGATAGAGAAAAGAAAGTCACGATGCAGGATTTAGTTAAAGCGAGTTTGAGAAACAATCCTGATTGGATTATTGTTGCGGAAACTCGTGGGGCAGAGTCGTCTGATATGTTAGATGGTGCTAAAACGGGTCATTCGATTGTCACAACAGTACATGCGAAAAATGCTATGCGGATACCTTCTCGCTTTATACCAATGATTAAACAGTCACCTGCATACCAAACGATAGATGAGCAGATTATTGGCAAAGAGATCACAGAATTGTTTCGATTTGGTATGCATTTGCAGTTGGAATTTGTTAACAATAAAGCGATCAGGAGAATCAAAGAAATTGTGGAATATACCGATTATACACCATCGGGTGTTGTCGGAAGGCACTTATACAAATACCAAGAAGTTTATGATCCGAAGAGTAAACTATATGTACCCAAAGAAACAATAAATCCATTGTCGAATGAAACGCTAACCATGTTAGAAGATAAAAAATTATTCCATTTATTGCCCGATGAATTTATTAAATCGGATTACAAAAAAGTTTGGAATGGGGTAACAATCGAAAGGAGGTAAGCTTCACGGATGAATAATAAAAAAATGACAAAGAAAGAACTGTTTAAAGAGTTGAAGGTTCTTTTTTTGGGATGGGAAATCCTATTATATACTTTGTTATTATTTGCAGGTCATTTAGGATTGTTTTACTTCCTAACTAAAAGTATGTTGTTTTCGATTATCACTGGATTAGTCGGAACAGCATACTTTTTCTTTGTATTCGTATATCCCAACCGTAAATTAAAAACGCACGAATACCACTTGAGTGAGTTATTAAAATATGTGACAAATATGATTTTCTATTTACGAACAGGAAGTAACGTACTTCATGCTTTAAAGGCAACAAAAAACACAGTTGATAAGCATATCCAAAAAGATATACAAAAAACAATCGAAATTTTAGAAAGTAAAGAAGCAAGATTGGAAACAGAACATTTCAGAAAATACAATTTTAGTTCTCTTGACCAATTTCACCAAAATTTGATGATTAAATACGAACGTGGTGGAGACAGTACCGAATTGTTTAGTCATATTCAAAAGAATATTATTTTTGAATTAAAAAAACGTGATGAGTTGCATAAGAAACGTAAAAGCTGGGCAACTCACGTATATACTGTCCTTGGGATGGTTGGGGGCATGATGGTTATTTTGCGTATCAACGCTCCTTTTTTGTGGGATATATTTTTAGAAATGAGTGCAATTAGTTTTACTGTGATTGCTATTACGTATTTGTTAATCTTGATAAATTTATATTTGTTACAAAAGAAAAACTTAGATATATCAGTAAGATTATAACTAAGAAGGGAAGATAAAATATGCTAAATAGATATTCAGCTAGAATTGAACCTACTATTTATAAGGAAGTACCTGAATTTATTGCAGACTTCGTTATGGTAGATAAACAAAACCAAGAGGAATATCGTTTGGGTATTTTAAATGGTGATTATGAAGATAGGGATGATTTATATATCTGTCCTCAAGATATAAATGTGGGTGTCGATTTATCCGATTTAGATGAAAATTTAACCGTAGTTTACATGTATGATGTTTTATCCGTTGATAAGTATAGAAAGTTACAAGAATGTTTTTATGACCGACTAGGAGAGAAGGATTCAGTTATTTTTTTAGACCCTGAAAAAGATTTAAACATTGATTTAGAAGAATATATTAGGGATGAAAGGATAGGTAAAGAACAAAGAGAAACACGGAAGAACAGGGAGAAAATTATGGAAAGATGAATTATATGATTGGGAAGTAAAGCTACATAACATACGTTGTGTGGCTTTTTTATATGGGAATTGAGGTTTTTAATGCAGGTTCGACTCCTGTTGTTCCCAAGAAGTTCATAATTGATTTTGAAAAACTTCTAAAAGCTGGCTTTTAGAAGTTTTTCTTTAGAAGGGGGTGAAAGACATTGGATAGCCATAAAGGAGCAATCACGTTGATACTTGTTGTCTTAATCATCTTTGGAATATTTGTTGCATTTGCAACAGGTGTGTTCGATCCTATCATGACAAAGATTAGCAATGGTTTTAACAACATGGTAGATAGTGTCTTTAGTGGTTCAGGTATGAATTGGGGAGGTGCTAAGTAACAAATCTACAATTCTCTTATGGTTGAACAAACTTGTAGACATTTAATAATGGAGGTCAATTGATGTTGAAGAAATTTTCAAAGAAATTATTTGGGGTAGGCTTAGTATCAGTTATGAGTTTATCTTTTGCAACAGGAGCATTTGCTGATACAAAATCAAATGAGGTTGATGTAACAATCAAAAGTGGTGAGTTTTCTTTAGCTACATCAGATATTGAATCATTTGGAGAAATTGAGTTAAAATCCACTCCACAAACCTATAAAACATCTTTTAACGACAAATTTACTGTGAAAGACTTGCGTGGAACACAAGCAGGTTGGAGGGTAGATGTTTCAGCTAGCCAATTTACTGATGGTACAAATACATTGCCTAAAGGAACGTTAAGTTTAGAACCTGTATCTAGTATTAAACGTGTTGGTACAGGTCAGGGTGCTTTGCCTGTAAAGACCATGGATTCAAACAAGGTGATTGATGATGGAACGGTCGCTGTTGTTAAAGCCGATGCGGGCGGTGGAATGGGAGTGTTTGATTTTGAATTTCCAAAAAATGCACTTTCCATAGTAGTTGATCCAACTACCGCAAAAGTTTTAAACGGAAGCAAAGCGACATATCAATCCACTTTGAAATGGGATTTAGTACAAGCACCATAACATTAGAAAAGAGGATGGATTTAATCTGTCCTCTTTTATTCTTACTACACGTCCATTATTGCTCTTTCTATGGTTAGAAATGTAGAAAAACATTTTGATTATAGAAAGTGTAATAAAAAAAGAAAGGTTGTGGTTAAAATGAAAAATATTACCATTAGCATAATGGCTTTTTTATTAGCACTTCTACTACCTGTTAATACCCAAGGACATAGCGAAAACATAAAAGAGGTAGAGGTGGTGGAAGCTGATATAGAAGAAGTAGAATCCAATATAGAAGAAAATAATAAAGAGGTTTCAACGCCGATTATGGAAAATTCGACTATAAAAGATAGGAAGATAGAAAATATAGGGGATGCAAGTGAAGAAAGGAAAGAATTTCAAAAAGAGAAAGTATTACAAGATGAAAACTCCATCCAAGAACAGATAGTGAAAAACGAAAAAACAGCCAAAAGTAATATTTCTTCATTTAGTATTCCCAATCAAGAAGAAATGCCTTTAGGTGATGATAGAATTAGAGATGGG
Organism: Siminovitchia sediminis; assembly: GCF_042680885.1. NCBI lineage: Bacteria > Bacillati > Bacillota > Bacilli > Caryophanales > Bacillaceae > Siminovitchia > Siminovitchia sediminis. The sequence continues at coordinate 17,572 of NZ_JBHUEO010000002.1, forward strand.
GCAAGTTATTGGGCAACTTCTAACATTCGAGAGTGGTTAAACAGTGATCAAAAAAATGTGAAATATACTAATATACCCCCTGATTACAAAAATGAATCAGGTTTTTTATATGAATTTACTGAATCGGAAAGAAATGCAATAGCTGTAACTAAAAGACGTTCAATCTTAGTTGGAAAGGACAATAGAGTTCGTGATGGTGGAATAAAAGCATTAGCAATTTTCCCTGATGGTGGAGCCAATACATTTAAATACATGAACCATGCGATACGTGATTTTAACGTCAATTGGAAGGATTATTACTATCATAATGTCAACGACAAAGTATTTTTGTTAAGTCCTCATGAAATACATTTTTATATCCAGCAAAAGGGCATTAGTTTAAGGAAACAAGATACAAATGGAATATACAGAAATTGGTGGTCAACAGCTAATTTGTGGAATGGAAATTTTGAGCAACCACTCTTTATTGACTCAAATGGGTTTATAGGGCGAGTAAGAACGAGTACTGAACAAGGAATAGTGCCTGCGATTCATTTAAAACCAACAACTATTTTAAATGGCAAAAAGGCACATGAATTAACTATAGGAGAAAAAGTTACTTTTGGAAAATATAATAATCAGGCTATACAGTGGATTGTTATTAACAAAACGCCAGAAGGATACCCTTTATTGTGGTCAGAAAGGATATTAACTCAAAAACAGTACCAAAAACAAGGGGATAAGGTTTACCGATATTCTGAAAGTATAAACTTTGCTAAAGAGGACATAAGCATCTCTGATGATTTGAAAGTTTACAATAAGTACGGGGATACGAAACCCCCTAAATTATATGTGACAAATAGGCAGGAATTAGATGAACGAAAAAATGCTAACTTTATGTTGTATCTAAAGGCAGAAGATGAAAGCGGAATAGAAAAGATTATCTTGGATGATGGAACGGAGCTTAAAAGTGATCATGCTAGTGTATTAATAGAACAAAATAAAAATTATTATTTTCAGGCTGTTGACAAAGCAGGAAACTATACAGGAATTATGATTCCAATAAATAATCTTAATCCTCCTGCTACTGTTGATATAATCCCTTCCCACCAAGGTTGGACAAATCAAGATGTAAAAATAAATATAGAAGCATCCAATGATTTTGAGGATTATCAAACTAATAAAGTTCAATTGAATAGATTCTCACAAAATTTTCATACTTACCCAAATAAAATTTCGTATGCACACAAAAGAATTAGAATTTCCGGTGAAGTTGAATTAATAAAAGCTGATCGACCCGTTGACGATTACCGGATTGGTGTCTCTGTAACATATACACAAAGGACACCATTGGTAGATGGCTATATAATCGGAACTACTTATCCAATACAGTATGTAGCCAAGTTATCCGAAATAAAAAATAAGCCTAAAAAATTTGATGTAATTATGACAGTGGGAAATGATTATTATAACAATCTTCAAGTAGGAGTCAGATACGATTATCCCCAAGTATGGAGTGTTCATCCATATACGGTCGAGTTCAGAAATTTAAAATATGAATTACTTGATGTAGAGGATTTTGAAATCAAAAAAATAACACTGCCATCAGGGGAAGAGATTTTTGATAGAAGATACACTTATACAGCAACAAAAACAGGTACGTATAAATTTGATGTTTTAGATAACAGAGGGAGAATAACTAGTAAAAGTATCGAAGTAAAAATCGACAAGGTAAAACCTAACCTATCTATCCAGCCAAGTACAACCAAAATTACGCATGATGATGTGGTCTTAAATGTTACCGCAACTGACGAAGGTGGCAGTGGTGTGAAGAGAATCAAAAGTCCTAATGGACAATGGGTAAATAATAATAAAGCAAGTTATACAGTTAAAGAAAATGGGTCATACACATTTGTTGTTGAAGATCATGCAGGAAACCAATCAAGTAAATCATATACAGTGACCAACATTGATAAAACAATATCATTTGAAAAACCCGCCGTTTCCAGTTTTGGAAGTATTATTTTGAAAGATAAGCCTGAAACCATATCAACGGATGTTACACCAATTTTAATCAAAGATTGGCGTGATGGAACGAATCAATGGAAGTTAGATGTAACAGCTACTCCTATGAAATTAGTCGGGGAATCATTCACCTTACCAAAGGGTTCTATGAAATTAAAGCCAGTAGCTTCCATCAATCGGTTAGATGGTAATGGTTCATTGCCAAAGAAAGGATTTGAAGAAACACAACACATTGATAACGGAAAAATTACGGTTTTACAAAGTAATCAATCAAGAGGGGAATTCAGTGTTGTCTTTCCGAAAGAAGCACTCGAACTATTGATTGATCCAACAACAGCCAAAAAAGGAAAATATGAATCTACATTAACATGGGATTTAATATCAGCACCGTAATTTATTCATGTGAGTGAAGGAGAGAAAACATGAAAAAAATATTAAGTTTGAGTGTCCTCTTTCTATTAATGATGGGGGGCTTTTTTACTTCTAAAAATGTAAGTGCAAGTGAAGGTGGGTTACCATATCTTGTAGAACCTATTTTGCCAGCAAACCAAGATAAAGGTATTGAACATTACATCTCTGTATCACCAAAAGACAATTCATTAAAACAAGAATTTGAATTTCTAGTTACAAATAAAACAAATAAAAAACAAACCATAAATGCGAAAATGTTAAATGCCTATACATCAACTAATGGAGGTATCCAGTATACAGCAGAAGAAACTGAACACAATGTAATAATTGATGAAAAATATGAAATGCGAAATTATGTTCAAGTACCAAAAAAAAATTGAATTAGATGGTGGAGAGAGTAAGATTGTTCGATTAAAAGTTAATATGCCTAAAATGGAAGGCACTATTTTGGGAGCAGTGGCTTTCCAAGGTGAAGGGGAGATCGAAGAATCAAATAATAAGGGTGTTTCGTTTGAAATTAAAAATGAAATCAATACAGTTTATGGGATTGCGGTTAATTTCCCAACAACAAAAAATTATTCTTTTAAAATCGGGAAGCCGTTTCTTGAACCAATGCCAAGCTATTATGCCGTTAGATTGCCTATAACAATGGACAGTCCTTTATTGTTAAAGGATGTTCAAATTGATTATGAGGTAGAATTTAAAGGAGAAAAACTGTTCTTTTCCAAAGAGAAAATTGATTTTGCACCAATGACTAAAACAAACTTTAGTATTCCTTTTGATTATGAGGAAATTGAACAAAACAAACCCTATATTTTAAAGGGAACATTAACATACAAAGATAAGGATGGGGTTGAACAGACTATGGACTTTAAATCTCAATTTGAATATACCGTTAAGAAGGATAAGAACGACAACAAAATAACGAAAGTTTTAAAAGCACCGATTGAAAAGGGAGGATTCCCTTATTGGATCTTACTATTATTCCCTGTGATCGGGATTGTTGTTTATATGAAAAAGAAAACTAAATATTTTGTTTTGCTTACTGATGAACAACCAAGTTTAATTATTGATAAGGAAAGTCCTAACTTTGACAAACTTCAACCGAAAAATAAAACAGCTAATGACCATAATTATAAGTTTGTCCATTACTATACAAAAAAGCAAAGTGAACAAAATGGCGAATATTATTATGCCTATCACAAAACCATAAACAACAAAAACGATAGAGTGTAAATCCTAAGATTAAAGAGTAACAATTTCTACCGACCAATACCTCTCAAAGAATTTAACAATCTTTCATAAATTTTTCCTTTTTTACGATATAATAGAAGGAAAAATGGATAGAGGGGGATTGGGGTGGAAATTAAAAATATAAGTTGGAATGTCAAACAGCTTGTAACCATGAGTGATAAGGGTAAAATAAAATTTGACTATCCCATACAACGTTCAGGTGGTCAATGGAAGCACCTACAACAGTCGTATTTGATCCATTCACTTGCTCAAAACTATCCTATTCCACCAGTTTACTTTCTCGGCGTAAAAGAAGAAGTGATGGTTGAGAAAAAAGGTGAAGTGAAACGTGAAATAGTTGATCTTCGATACGTGTTGGATGGAAAACAGCGAATTTTGACTATGAAAAACTTTGTAGAGGGCTTTTTCAGACTTCATGAAGATACTCCCGAAGTAACTATTGATGATGAAAAGTTTGAAATAGCGGGGAAATTCTATTCAGAATTGGATGAAGAAGTTCAGGATATGATTATATCTCGAACAATTGTTACCTATACAATAGATGGCGAAACGGCTACCGATGAAGAAATAGAAGATTTGTTTTTTAGGATGAACAATGGTCTGGCACTCACAACACAACAAAAAGCTAAGGCACTAATGGGTGTTGAATGGGCGAAACGACTGAATGAACTAGGACAACACAAATTGATTCAAGAATATAGTTCTTTTTCAAAGACACAATTGAAAGCTGACAGTCATCTAACTGCGATCATTCAAACGATGATGATGCTCGATGATTCGTATGAGTATAAGGATGTTACCCAAGGAACCATATCGGATTATTCAAGCACATTTAAGGATGATCCTGAACGAAAACGGGAATTGCTAGAAAAAGTGCAACAGGCAATGGACTACTTGGCAGAAGCTTTCGACAGAAAGGAAACTTTGCTCTTACGAAAGGTTCATTTCCCGATGACACTCATAACAGCCATAAAGGCAAAAGAAATGGTTGTATCGGGTGACGAGTTTAATGAATGGGCTTTTGAATTTAAAGAAGCATTTAAACCTTCAAAAGAAAATGCTTCAATACTTCTTGAAACTGATTATGAAAAATATACAGGTGCAGGTTCAACTAAAAAGGAGAAAGCAGTTGGTAGGATGAACGAAATGCTTCGTCATATGGAAAAATATATGAAGTTATACAATAAAAGATTTAAATAGATTAAATGTTTCAATAGGGGTGTGAAAGTTGAAAGTTAAATCTTTTGCTTTAGGAATGACTTTTCTTTTGACTCTTATTTTAAGCGCTTGTGGTAGTACATCGAAGGTGGGAATCAATGAAATTAGTTTAAAAGAATTAGAAAAGAAGTTTGACAACAAGGAAACATTTTTGTTGCTCGCATATGCTGAAAATCAAGATGATATTGATCGTACCAATTTTATAAAAGCATATGATCAAGCATTAAAAGATTATAATTTAAAAGCATATTTTATTAATATGATTGATATGGATGAGGATGAATTAGAGGTGTTAGAAAATAAATATGAGCATCCTGATTCGCGAGGTGGTTGGAGTCCTTCATATGCCGAATTGACTTTGGTTGTAGATGGTTTGGCTGGATTGGAAAACGGATATGATCATAAAAATAAAGATTGGTTAAATGATGGCAAAGATTATTTGAAGGAAATGGATAATATCAATTCGGGAATTAAAGATATATTAGCATATCTAAGCGCTCATAACATCGAAATTAAATAAGTCATTAATATAAGGAGAACTTACTCTCAAATGAGTAGGTTCTTTTTTTATGGGAAGGTGGTTTATAAACTTTATGAAAAGAAAGTTGAAGAAGTTTTCTATTTTATTCGTATTCACAAGCCTACTTTCAATTTTTTCTTTGCTTGTCACAAAATACGCATTTGCAGTTACGGATGAAGAGTTGTTGGATGAATATGAGAAAATGGACTCCGTTATGCATATAAGTAGTGGATGGTTATATGATGATATTTTGCGTAGTGTAGGCTGGGCGATAATTAAGGGTTTAGCATGGTTGAATAATTATTTTGAAGATATAGTGACAAAAGTAGTGACTATGAATAACTTTTATTCGTCTCCTAACATGGAAGGGTTAATGAATGTCGTTAAACCGTTAGTGTTTGGTTTATTTGTAATTGCCGTTTTTGTATTAGGTTTTCAATTTATGATGAACAAGATTGAAAAAAGAGGGGAAGTAATCCTCAATATATTGATGGCGGTTGCTGTTGTTGTTATCATTCCGGTTTTAATGAGTTCTTTGGGTAAGGTAGTAAACGTAGGAATGGATCATATGGACAAACATAATCCTGGTGGATTGGCCGGAGGGGTCATTAAAAGTAATGTTGTCGATTTGAAATATTATGCTGACAAGGATTTCAAGACAGCAGGAAAAGGCACTAAGTATGTTGGAAATAGTTCTACTCCACCAAGACCAATTAATAGGAATAACGTTAAGGTTGGTACAACAGAATATAAATATGCTAATAAGCTAAATGGAAAGATCACTGATATTAGTGTTAATGAAAAGTTAGATTTAAGCCTATCGGAGAAAAAAGGTGGATTCAAAAAGTGGGGTAAGTCCTTATCTGATAAATCCGAAGAATTATTAAAAAATAAGGCTGTTCCTACAGGAAATGGTACTAAAAAAGTTGTACAGGAATTAGGAGATTCACAAATAATGTTCACTGAACTTGGGAAAGAAACGTATTATCGTTACCATGTTAATTGGGGTACAACGATATTTTCTTTACTAATCACTGCTTTTGCTTTGGTTATTACAGTCATTAAAGTAGGAAGAGCAATTTTTGATCTTGCGTTTCATCAGATTTTTGGAATGTTTGTTGCTGTAACGGATCTAACGGGAGGACAACGTACAAAAAAAATACTTGCTGAAATAGCCAATACATTTGGGGTTATCTTTATTATGGTTTTCATTTTAAAGCTCTTTACGCTTTATGCTAATTGGGTTAGCGGTTTAAAACCTGCTATAGGCGGTATTGGCGTTGTTCTTATGTTAATTGCAGGTGCTTGGGCTGTTATTGATGCTCCTGATATTGTTCAGCGTTTAATGGGAATTGACGCAGGGCTTCGTTCAGGCTATGGTGCTTTAATGGGTGCGTATGCCGCCGCAGGTTTAGCAGGGAAACTTGGTAAAGGTGCGAAGAATTTAATCGGAGGTGTGGCTAGAAAAGGGGCTGGTTTAGCAAGTTTTGGGGCTGGTGCTATGAAAGGTGTTGCTGGTCGCCAACGTTCTAAAACACCTGTACCTAAAGTGCCAAGCTCGGGAGGAAGTAACCCTTTAGGTTTGGATAACAGTGGAATTTCAAAAGAACAATTGAAAGGTGGGCAATCAAGAGATATTGATGCTCAACCTATACCAAGTAATAATGAAACAACGCAGTTGTCTATGGGTGACATTTCAAATGAACAAATTAGTGATTCAGACCCGGGTGGTAATATAAGCAAGGAAAACTTTGATAAAATTCCTGATGGTAACTTAGGTGATCCATCTAAAATAAATGCAAGTAGTGGTGGAGCTATTCAAGAACAAGCACCAATACCAAGTTTAAGTCCGAGTGATATTGCTCATGTATCGCAAGAAAAAGCAGGTCAAAGCCCTATTGGACAAGTTGGTGGTGGTGCAAATAAAAGCATTCAAGGGATTCGACAAGGGAATATGAACATCCCATCCGGTTATACACAAACATCATCAGGTCTGATTGTTCCTGCAAAATCAGTTCAAGGCAAAGGGGTTCAAACACCAATTGCTTCACCAATAAATGCAGGTAGTGGTGGAATTGCTCATGTATCGCAAGAAAAAGCAGGTCAAAGCCCTATTGGACAAGTTGGTGATGGTTTGGATAAAAATATCCAACGGATCGGACACGGAGATATGAACATCCCATCCGGTTATACACAAGCACCATCAGGTCTGATTGTTCCTGCAAAATCAGTTCAAGGTAAAGGAGTTCAAACACCAATTGCTTCACCAATAAATGCAGGTAGTGGTGGAATTGCTCATGTATCGCAAGAAAAAGCAGGTCAAAGCCCTATTGGACAAGTTGGTGATGGTTTGGATAAAAATATCCAACGGATCGGACACGGAGATATGAACATCCCATCCGGTTATACACAAGCACCATCAGGTCTGATTGTTCCTGCAAAATCAGTTCAAGGTAAAGGAGTTCAAACACCAATTGCTTCACCAATAAATGCAGGTAGCGGTGGAATTGCTCATGTATCGCAAGAAAAAGCAGGTCAAAGCCCTGTTCGACAAGTTGGAGGTGGTGCAAATAAAAGCATTCAAGGGATTCGACAAGGGAATATGAACATCCCATCCGGTTATACACAAGCACCATCAGGTCTAATTGTTCCTGCAAAACCAGTTCAAGGCAAAGGGGTTCAAACGCCAATTGCTTCACAAAATGCAGGTAGTGGTGCAAAACGGATTAGTCAAGGGAATATGAACATCCCATCCGGTTATACACAAACATCATCAGGTCTGATTGTTCCTGCAAAACCAGTTCAAGGCAAAGGGGTTCAAACACCAATTGCTTCACCAATAAATGCAGGTAGTGGTGCAATTGCTCACGTATCGCAACAAAATACAGGTCAAAGCCCTGTTCGACAAAGTGGGATTCAAAAACCAATTGCTTCACAAATAGATACAGGTAGTGGCGGAACCGCCAATACTCCTATTGCTAGTCCAGTGAAAGTAATTTCACAACAAATTCAAGGTCTTACTAGCCAAGTTCAAGCAAGTAATCAACAAATTCAACAAATGCAAGGAATGTTGCAGGGTGGTTCTAATCAAGGTGGATGGGTTACGGGCAGTCCGTCCTTTCAACGCTTGCGTAATGAGGTAACAAGAGCAGGTAATTCAGGATATGCGTTTGGTCAAACGATTAGAAAAGCAACAGGCTTTACTACTAGGGCGATTGGGAAGTCGGCTGTAAACACGGTTCGGGCTGTAGCACACCCTAGACAAACTGTACGTTTAGCTGGGGTTAAGTTGCATCAGGCTCAATTAAATGTCGCTCAAAAAGGAGCGAATAAGGTGCGTTTAGGTAAACAGAAAATTATCAGTGGTACAAAAAATATTGTGAGGGAAATTAGAACGCCATTAGGTTCTGATACTCCTATCTCCATTAACAGTACGAATATTAGAGGAAACAATAATGATATAAGGGGATAATAATAGGGGGAGTGAGAGTTGGGAAATTATGAAATTCCAAAAGAAATAAAATCCAAGCCCAAATTGATGGGATTGGAAATGAAGGAGCTAGTCATTTTATTGATTGGCTTCTTTTCTATTTTTACTTTTTTAAAAGACATGGTTCATACTGTACTTGCAATACCATTTATGGTGATTTCTACAGGATTATTACTATGGTTGGTGATGCCTTCAAGTAATAATCCTACCCTTAGAAATTATATGTCAATTATTTTGTTCTTTAAGCGTGATAAGCAGACTTACCATGCTTTAGATCACGACAAGAAAAATAACGAAAAGTTAATTCAGTTAAATAGAGAGAACAATAGGAAGGGGGAAGTTTAGCTATGGTTAATCAAGAGGAAAAAAAAGAAGCGATAAAGCCTATCATCGTGCCAAAATATAACGAGAATAGTGACCCTAAAAAAAGGGGTTTTATTCAAAAGTTAAAGCAAAGGAAACAGGAGAAAAAGAAAAAGCAAGAGTTAGAGGATAAAGGTAAGAAGGCTAAGTTACTTCGCCAAACGCCTTCAATTCTTCCTTTTCTTCAAATTCATGACGATTATATTCTTTTAAAAGATGGAGTCATGGATATATTTCAAATTGAATCTAAAGACCTTTATTCGAGAAATGATGAGGATTTGAAGTTTTTATTAATGGCACGAAGTCGTTTTTTTAGAAGTTATTTTGAGTCTATAAAAGAAGTTGCGATGAATTTTCCTTCTAATACTGAAAAACAAAAAGCATATTGGCGGAAGAAAAGAGAGAGAACAGATGACCCTTTGCGTTTAAAATTTATTGATCGTAAACTTTTTGAACTTGAATTTTTAGAGAAAGAAAGAACTAATAGAGAGTTCTTTCTTTTTGTTTATGCCGATAATGTACATCAGTTGGAAGAGCGTAAAAAACAAATTATAAGAGGAATGCAACAGTCTTTCCCATTAAAAGAATTATCTATCGAAAAAAAAGAGGATGTATTGTTTATGTTAAACAATCCAAACACAAAGTTATAGGGGGTATTTTTAATGCTAAAAGTGATGAAAAAGAAAAAAAAAGAAGAAGAATTGCTGGAAGAAAAAAGGTTGAAACAAAAACGAGATGATGATTTTTTGATTGCTATTCAACCACAAGGTGGGGTTAGTTTTAAGGATAAGTACATTCAAAAAGGGGATGGATACGAAGCCTGTATCCATATCTATGATTATCCAACAACAGTCAATGAGTTATGGTTAGAACAAATTATGTCCATGCGTGATGTGATTGTGGTAAATGATATAGCTACTATGGATAAAGATGAAGCAGTTAGTTCCATTAACAAGAGCATGTTAGAACATAACGTGCGATTTAGAAGTGCAAAACAGGAATCGGAACGAATGGATGCACAATCCAACTATCAAGAGATGGAAAGACTCTATCAAGAAATTTCACAAATGGGCGAAGTGGTAAAGCTAATACACTTACGCCTATTCGTTCATGCACCAACAATTGTTGAATTGGAGCGAAAAATTGAAACTGTCATTTCAGAATTAAATTCCCGTGGTTTTAAAGGTGCTGTATTCCTAAACGAAACTAGTTGGGAATGGCAATCATTATTTTTGTCGTATGATCATCAACAAAAATTCCCGAATTACCGTGAAGGGAAAGGACTTCCTGCAATGAGTTTGGCATCAGGTTTACCTTTTCATTATTCGGAGTTGAATGATCCAAAAGGTAGTTATTTAGGAACAAGTTTTACTGGTGGTAATGTCTTGTTTGATTTATTTCACAAAGATAAAAAAAGACGTTTCTATAACGGCGTTGTTGTAGGAACGATGGGGGCTGGAAAGTCTACGACCTTAAAAAAGCTAGTAATGGACAATGCATCAAGAGGAAATTTTATTCGTGGTTTTGATGTAACCGGTGAGTTTGAAACACTGGTAGGCGCTTTGACAGGGCATAGTATTAGCTTGGATGGTTCCCAAGGGATCATCAATCCCTTACAAATTTATAAAATTGAAGAAAACGATGATCCGATAAAAGATGAAGAACTTAGTTTTATGCAACATATTTCAAAAGTGACCACATTCTATCAATTTTTAGCAGGAAATCCTTCATCAGAAGAATTGGAGGAATTCAAAAAAGTGTTGCGTAATTTTTATGAAAACATGGGGTTTTTAGAAAGGATTTATACCACTGGTGTTACTGGATTACCTAATGAAGAATATCCAATTTTTAGTGACTTCCTAGCTTATATACAAGATGTTTTGTATGAAAATCCGCAACTAAGGGTGATACGACCTGAATTATCTGCTTCAAGAATTGATCGATTAGAAAAAATTGAATTGGTTATTGATAACCTAGTAAACAGCTATTCTCACTTGTTCAATGGTCACACAACAATTCCTGACTTTACCAATGAACAAGTGATTTTCTTTTCTATCCGTAACCTGACTGGATTAGAAAAAGGTGTGTTTAATGCTCAAATGTATAATGCTCTTAATTTAATTTGGGATAACTTGATTCAAATTGGTGCCCCACAAATGAGAGCGTTATATGAAGATGAGAACTTTGATGAAGATGATGTAATTCGTTTATTGGTTGTTATTGATGAGTCGCATCGTTTAATTAACTCTGAAAATATGTTGGCTGTTTCATTTCTAACAGACTTTGCAAGGGAAGCCCGAAAATACTTTGGAGGGCTTTTATTCGCAAGCCAATCAATAAGAGACTTCGTTCCTGATCATTCGGATACCGAAACAGTAACAAAGATTAGAACGCTGTTTGAACTCACGCAATACAAGTTCATTATGCAACAGGATTCTAATACATTAGATGCTTTGAGAGCAATATTTGAGGGGCAAATGTCCGAGTCTGAATTGGCTCAAATTCCTTTATTTCAGCAAGGGGATTGTTTGTTAAGTATTAGTGGACTGGGAAACATTATGCTCGGAATTGAAGCATCTGATGAAGAATTAGCACTATTTAGAGGGGGTATGTAAATGGATCGTACTATCCTTTTTAAATATATATTTTTGTTGATTGTGGGATTTTTGGTTATAGGTATATCAATATATAGTTTTTTTGGTGATAAAAAAGAAGATGTTGAAAATCCTTTTGAAAATGTCCAAGAAGTAAATGAGTCGGACGTGGAGGACGACATATTGGAACCAGACTTCTCCCCAGATCCTGTAGAAAATGATGATTATGAGGACGATGAGGGAGATACAGATGAAGGCATTGGTTTAGATGAGCCTTCCATGGGAGACATCAAAGGAGAAGGCTATCAAAAAGCTCAAACCAGTGGACAAGATCAGGAAGAAGTCAAGAAAATAGAAGAAGCCTATATTAAAAAACATGGTAAGGAAAAGTTTAAAAAAGCCAAAGATCAGGCGCGACAGATTGTGGATTTATGGGTAAAAAAAGAAAGCGACTTGTCTGTTTGGAAGAAAAAAGCACCCGGCACTTATCTTGAAAAAATAGAGGAAGATATTGATTCATTTGAGGATGAACAGTTTGATATTTTCATAACAGAAGATGAAGTTTTCGGTGTAAAGTCATCCAGTGAAAATGAAATAAAAATTGGCGTTTTTGCTCAATGGGAAGTCATTAGTGGTGGCTACACATTGAAAGAAGAAGCCGGATTATTTTATGTTTCATTTCAGGTGACCAAGGATCAATTAACCATCAAGGAGTTTCAGATTCCATGAGAGTAGTAGATTTAGTAAAAAAAGCAACATCCATGCTAACAGCAAAAGTAGCCGTAGCGGTTGCAGGAGCCATTGGCTTTGTAGGAGGATTTATTATCCTCCTTTTTTTTATTCTCCTATTAATCATTGTTGGTATTGCAGGGGCAGGGAGTAATACAAATACAGATAGTGAAGGTGGAGATTATACATGGGGTGGAACAGGGAATTTTGCGGTTAATGAGGTTCCAAAACAATATATTCCTCTTTATCAAAAAGCGGCACAAAAATATAACTTAGATTGGGAACTTCTTGCGGCTATTCACCGAGTGGAGACAGTTTTTTCTACAATTAATCCAATGATAAGTTATGTTGGTGCAGAAGGACATGCACAGTTTATGCCATGCACTTGGGTCGGATGGGGTCATCCATCTTGTGGAGGTTTAGGGAAAGGAAACATCCCCCAAGCGGATAAAAGTAATCCTACTTTAATTAAAAAATATGGCGGTTATGGGGTAGATGCCAATGGTGATGGAAAGGCAGATATGTGGGATTTAGAAGATGCCATTTTTGGTATGGCAAACTATTTATCTGCCAGTTATAAAACAACTGGAACAATTGATGGAGCCATATTAAGATACAATGCTTCTTCCAAATATCTCAGTGATGTAAAGCATTATATGAGTGCTTATAAAAGTAATTTGGTAGCTGTTGATCACTTAGGTAATCAAGGAAGTGGTGTTGTTGTAGGGAACAAAGCTTGGCCGGTTCCTCATACGAAAAACATTACTTCGGGCTTTGGTCCGAGATGGGGAACAAATCATAACGGAATTGATATAGCAGGGGGTAACGATACAGGAAAACCAATTGTAGCCTTTATGGAAGGAAAAGTTGTGGTCTCCACTTTTGGTCAACGAGGCAGTGGTTATGGTGGCTATGGCTATGTTGTCGTGATTGATCATGGTAATGGGGTAAGTACTTTATATGGTCACATGTTGGAAAAAGGTATACCTGTAGGAACAAAGGTGAAAGCTGGACAAGTCATCGGGAAAATAGGTAACACGGGTGATTCAAAAGGGGCTCACCTGCATTTTGAAGTAAGGATAAATAATAAACCGGTTGACCCAATGCCGTACCTGAAACCGGTGATGGGCAAGAAATAAAAGTAAGTGAAAGGGAGTGGTTATGTTTGAAACTAAAAATAAATAGCGGAACTGAAAACAAGTTTTATCTTATTTTTTTAATTGTCACAACCGTTTTATTGGTTGTTTTTTTTACGTCAAAATTGTGGATGTATGATGACGAACCAATCATGCAAACACCATTTAATACGGAAATAGTTGGGTTAGATCAGACAACATTAAAATTGAACAGGTGGGAATACAATCCCGAAAAAGAGTTGATGGAAGTGAGTATTGAAACGATTCACACGGGTTCTGATATTGTTAAACCAACGTTCACTTTTTCCGCAAAAGAAAGAGATAAACCGGAAGGATTTCCGGTTAAAGTCGTTTACAAAGACGATACAAACATTGTTGTACAAATAAAAAATGTTCCTGAAACATATCGTATTATTGGTCTGTTTGTATTTGAACACCGTGATAAAAAAATCCTGGAAAGTGAAGCAAGGGAGAGAACTATTGAAATAGAAGGTTCCCTTGATCAGGATGATGGGGAAGAAAAACTTAAACTCCCTAAGCCATCAGAAAAAGTTCTTATAGGGGATTATCGTAAAATAAAAATCAACTCTAACCTAATATTAAAAGATGCAATTGGTTATCAAGCTGAAAATATCCAGCGTGAAATAAAAGAGATAGAAAAACAAATTAAAGTTATTTCCGATGAAAAAATTCCATTACAAAAAGAGTTAGTAAAGTCACTTGCAAAGGAAATTGAAAGGATCAATTCTGATTTAGAATATCAAACGGAAGAGGAAAAACAAGAGTCGGAAATCGAGATACGTTCCAAACAGGAAGCTATTGAAGAAGCTAAAAAGGAACAGGGTGAATTGGAGGATGCTGTTAAAAAATTAATGGAGAAGAGAGAAAAATTACTTCAAAAATTAGAGACTGTTAGCGGTTCTCATGAGAAAGATGAAGAAGATATTGAAAAAAATACGGAGTCTGTAAATCAGAAATCTGACAGGAAAGATGAGGTGAAAAATGAAAAAAGTAAAAGTGAATCAGAAAAAGTAGAGGACAATAAGGAGAAAAATAAAGAGAAAAATAAAGAGAAAAATAAGTCCGATAAGTCCTCAAAAGAAGTGAAGGAAAACAAAAAGAGCGAATGAATTTCGCTCTTTTTTTAGTAATTTTGAGTGTGTATATGTTGTGTAAAAGCATAAAACAATGCATAAACATTACATTTTGATAATTAATATACGATAAACCGTTTGGAATTTTACGCAAAAGATGTGTAACGCTCAAAAAATCTGTTCCCATCGAAAAACTAGGCTCTGCCTAGTCTAACACGTTACGTGTTAGCATTTTTCCCTTATGCTCTTTCAATCAATATCTGTGCATAACAGATATTTTCAATACAATACTGTCACAGATGATGTAGGAGGTTGTTAAATATGGATGTTCTTGTACGGGGTGTTAGTCCAGTTATCGTAAAAAAAATAGATCGAATTGCAAAAGAAAATGGAATGTCGAGGGAGGAATTTTTACGAGAACAATTTGAAGTAATATCAATTATTGATCTCTTGGAAGAACAAAAAAGAGAGTTCGATTTAGTGATGGATGATGTAAGGGATTTGCTTGAAAGAAATTTTGAGTTGTTAATTAACATGGAAGAAAAATATAGTAAGATGGTTAAATTATTTGCATTAGTAATGGATGTAGAGTTGGAAATGTTGAGTGAATATATCGAAAAGGGGAGTGCATAGTTTGGAGGTTCGTATAAGAAATGTTGATAAAAGTTTAATCAAATATATAGATGAACTGGCTAATAAAAAAGGAATGTCTCGTCAAGAGTTTTTGAAAATATATCTTGAGAGAGTTGGTTCATCAAGTGCGTTGAGAGATGAACAACGAAGGATTGATGATAATTTAACAGATATTAAAAAGGTTGTTTTAATGATTCATAGACGAACGAAAGACATGGATGATAAGATGGAAAATTTGCTTTCCTTTATATCATCGGAAACCCGTATTCCAATTGATGGGGTTGACCTTGTGAATGGATGAGTGAAAAAACAATATTAATGAAAAAATTATACAAAGGAATGATTGTGGGTGAGTAATAAGCAAAGAAAAAATTTTATGTTACGTGAAGAAACGATAGAAAAAATTAATAAACTTTCTGTGAACGAAGCAAAATCAAAATCTGAAATTGTTGATTTAGCAATTCATCATTTTTACAAAAATAAAGAAGAAGAGTATCAATTTTTCATCAAAACTCTATCTGAACTCTTAGATGAAAAAATGAAGGATGTAATGGAGGTTTTAAATAAAATAAGGGTGACAAGTAATGTCGTAGATCGAGAAACTAAAATGATGCTTGAATTTTGGAATCACTATTTCTTCATCCATGAATTCGATGCTATTGCGACAACGGATAAAGTGAAAACTGATGCACTTATCGAAGCTGAACATGTAGTTAAAAAAATTATCTCTGAAAGAAGGCAACGAAAAATAGATAAAGATGTTGGAAGAAAAAATGTTGCAAGTGGGTGAGTTTAAATGTCAACTCCTGCTGTTGTTCTAAAAAGTAAATTCGTGATGCCCAATGCAAAAGATTATAATGATTATATAAAATACATTGATCGAAAAGATGCTAAAAGAAATTTAGAAATTAACCCTAACAGTAGTAAGAAAGATGATTTTAGTTTGTACCATACTTACATGGAATATATGGGGGATGAAAAAAAACAAGGGGCTTTGTTTACATCTGATAAGGATGTTTTATCCGAAGTCGAAAAGAAGAAACTCAAAGAAAATTTTAAGCAAGCCCAAGAGAATGGTTCACCTTTGTGGCAAGATGTTATCAGTTTTGATAATGACTGGCTGGAAGAACAGGGATTATACAATTCAGAAACGAACACTCTCCAAGAATATAAAATAAAATCGGTTGTAAGAAGTGCTGTAGATGAAATGTTGAAAAGGGAGGGCATGAATGAGTCGGCAGTTTGGTCAGCTTCTATCCATTATAATACGGATAACATTCATGTCCATGTAGCAACAGTTGAACCGAACCCTACGAGAGAGAAGGTAAGATTTTTTGATAAAGAACATAATGAATGGAAGGAACAATATAAAGCAAAGAGAAAGCAAAGTTCACTTGATCGTATGAAGTCTACTGTAGCGAATCAGATATTAGATCGAAAGCATGACTTCAATAAAATTGATGAACTTATTCGTGGTACTGTTCATTATAAAAAGGAAGAACAAATTAAATTGTCAGCAGATGAACGTACAAAAGAATTATTCATGAAGGCAATGTTATTGTTGCCAAATGATTTAAGGCAATGGAAATATGGCTATCAATCAATAAACAACGCAAGACCGTATATAGATGAAATAGTTGAGATATATTTAGACACTTATCATAAAAAGGAAATGAAGGAACTTAATGAGTTATTAGACAAACAAGTACAAATTTCAAGAAGGCTATTTGGAGAAGATAGTAGGCATGACCAATACAAAAAGACAAAATTAGATGACTTAAAAAAGAGAATGGGTAATGCTGTGCTGACAGAAATGAGAGATATTGTCACATTGGAAAGACGTAATCGGTTTTCTTCAAGCAATAACCAAGCTCGAAAAAATACAAAAACAAAACCTTCTATGAATCATCGTAAAAATGAATATTTTAAGAGATTAAATTCTAGTAGAGAAATTTATTTTGCTGTTCTACGTTTAAAAAATGCCATGAGAAAAACTTACCATGACTATCAACGAGAACGTCACATGGACGAGTATGATCGAATGATGGAAGGATATGATTGATTAATTTGGCATGAATTGAGAACCCCAGATACAAGTTATAGTATCAGGGGGTTTTCTTTTTTAGGGTATTCGGAAAATGATGTGGAAAATTATTAGGGTGACATTAAGGAGCGAATAAATGAGTAATGTATATAGGACGTACAGAAAAAATTTAGTTCAAATTTATATATTTATATGTTCTTTAATTTTAGTGGTTTCGATGATGGCAAGTTTGTTTAAATGGGTTGACGTGACAGTATTATTAGATTATACATGGTCAATACTCATGCTTTGCTTCATCTTAAATGTTGTGAGTGCAATGACGAAAGTAACTTTGGGGTATATACAATTATTATCCAAAGACACTTTCATAAGTATTATAAAAAATACTCTATATGCTTATTGTGTTATTGTGGGTTCTTTATGTCCGTTAATCATATATGGGGTTTCATTAGATGCGGGAATAAGGATTATCTTTTTCTTGCAAGTTATTTTGCTTGTTTTGTATATAATTGCTTTTCTATTAGATAGGATCGTTAAAATTAGAGGAAGTGTACAATAACAATAATTTTTGAATGTACTGGATTGTTTTTTAAGAATTTTCCACACGATAATCCGATTACCTCTTTTTTACAAAAAAATTCAACTAAAAAGGAGGAACCGTAATGATACATCAACAAGAGTATAATGAAATTAAAAAACATTTAAGTTTGGAGCATAAATTACAGGAACAAGAGGAAGTGATTGAAGCTTTTAGAAGGGTAAAAGAGGGTGGGAAGTTCAGTATTAATGATTTGCAAATTGTTCAACGAACACTCATGGAACAATCAAATGTTTCTTATCGAGAAAGAACTCTTGATTTAGGTGATGCTATATTTATGTTAGAACGTGAAAGTGAATTGACAAAAGACATGGTTAGTAAATCAAGGAAAAGGTTAAAAAAGAGAGGGTTGGATTTAGATAGGTTAAGGCGACAAAGAAGATTACAACATGAGAAGATGAGGCAAGAGCGAGAGTTAGGTGTCTAGTGAATGTTTAGGATGATAATAAGTGTATTTAAAAACAGAAGTGAACTCTTCTTTATTAGGAGTTTAACACTTCTGTTTTTTTTATTTGTTTTTGGTGCTATAGCCTTTGCTATTTATTACTAATTGGGGGTAATTGCATGTATGAACTTTTGCCGTTGTATAAGGTACTTTTACCTGAATGGGTTTTCAAAACTGGTACAGATAAGGAGGTTGAAGAAAATGCAATAGAATATTTAAAACGTTGCTATCCTGAACGAGAATTCATCAAGGTAGATGGTAAATTTGCTTTGTGCCGATTAAAAAATTGTAAAATATAATAGTGAAAGGAGATTGACCCATAAATGGGACTTACATTAATTTTAGCGGAGAAACCGAACCAAGCTAAAGCATATTCAGATGCTTTTAAAAATACGATTAGAAAAGATGGTTACATTGAAGTGAATGATAATCGTTTTTTTAATGGTCAAAAAGCGGTAATTACTTGGGGGATTGGTCATTTAGTTGAATTGGCTCCGCCTGAAGAATATAAAGAAGAATGGAAAAAATGGTCATTGGATACTTTGCCAATATTGCCTAAACAATTTAAGTTCCAAGTAGCTAAGGATAAACGGAAGCAGTTTAATGTGGTTAAGAAATTATTAATGAAGGCAAGCGAAATCATTGTGGCTACAGACTGCGATCGGGAAGGGGAAAATATTGCAAGAAGTATTATAAAGTTGTCCGGTGCTAGTGGTAAACCAACCAAAAGATTATGGATTAATTCATTAGAAATAGACGAAATACAAAAAGGCTTTAGTAATTTAAAGAAAGGAAATGATTACTTACCTCTTTATGAAGAAGCAAAAACGAGACAAATTAGTGATTGGTTAGTGGGTATCAATGCTTCGCGATTGTACACTTTACTAATGCAGAAAAAAGGATTGAGAGGGGTTTATAGTGTTGGTCGAGTTCAGACACCAACACTCTATTTGATTTACAAAAGGCAAAATGAAGTTGAAAATTTCCAGTCGAAGCCTTTTTACGAATTAGTTGGTGATATTACTACAGACGCAGGAACCTTCAATGCAAAGCATAAAGAAAGGTTTGATCAAGAAGAAAAAGCCAAGGAACTATTACAATCACACGGCATTACAGATGGAAAAAATAATGGGGTCATTAAGAGCGTCGAAAAGCAATTGAAAAAATCAAAGGCTCCTAAACTCCACTCTTTGTCTACCTTGCAAACAAAAGCAAATAAAAAATGGAAATATAGTCCATCGGAAGTACTAAAAATTGTACAGGGATTATATGAAAAGAAATTGGTTACCTATCCACGTACAGATTGTCACTTTATTACCGACAATGAATTTAATTATGTGAAAGAAAAACTATCCGAATACCAATCCTGTTTGGGTATTCAGTTTGATGTAGCCTATCCAAATGCAAGAAAAGGATATGTTGATGGAGCAAAGGTTCAAGAACACTATGCACTAATACCAACAAAACAAGTCGCCCATATGGACGACCTTTCGGAAAAAGAAAGAAATATTTATAAAGAGATCCTTTCTACCACGCTATCCATGTTTGCCCCTGATTATGAATTTGAAGAAACAATAGTTGAGATTGATGTTAATGGGCTTATGTTTCATAAAACTGGTAAGATTGAAAAAAGGAAAGGGTGGAAGGTTTTACTTGGAGAAGAGTCCGAGACAAAAAAAGACGATGAACCTATCCTTCCTGAAATGAATGAAGGGGATTCCTGTTCTGTCACTGTGTCGATTAAAGAAGGAATGACCAAACCGCCCAAATTGTTCACCGAAGGGAATCTTATCCAAGTTATGAAGAATGCCGGAAAGGAAGTCGATGATGAGAACGTTAAGGCAATTTTAAAGCAGACAGAAGGGATTGGAACGGAAGCGACAAGGGCAAACATTATTGATACTTTAAAGCATCAGGAATATATTGAAATCAAGAAGAATACCGTTTACGTGACGCCAAAAGGAGCATTGCTTTGCCAAGCAGTAGACGGCACTCTTTTAGCTAGCGCTGAAATGACGGCAAAATGGGAGCAGTATTTATCAAAAATCGGTAAAAATGAAGGATCTCAACAAACGTTTCTTGATACAATTGAAAAATTCATTTTATCTTTATTGGATACTGTGCCGAAACAAGTAGAAAATATAAAAGAACAGATTGACCAGGCAATGGAAAAAACATTCATTGGTATATGTCCTCAATGTCAAAATGAAAAAATAGAAGATAAAGGTACTTTTTATGGTTGTACTGGCTATCGGGATGGGTGTACATTTACTTTACCAAAAATTTATTTAGGAAAAAAACTATCTGAAACAGATATAAAAGCATTATTGAGCGGTAAACGTACAAAATTGATTAAGGGTTTTAAAAGTAAAAAAGGAAAAAAATTTGATGCTTACCTACGAATTGAACATGGAAAGATAAAGTTTGATTTTCCTTAATTAAAATGGCTTATTCTGTAATTTGTCTTTGTAGTAAAGGTAATTGGATTGTGATATAATATAACATAGAGGTGATTTCATGGAAATTTGCGGAGTGAAATTTACGGATCAGAAACAATTTGAAGCTGTTAAAGCGAGCATTCATTCATCAATGATTGAAGGGTTTAAACCTACAAAAGAAAGTGTTGAACATATTAAGGCTGTTCTGGATGGTAAAATGACAATGGAACAATTAGCTGAATTTCATAAACAGAACGAGAAAAATATGTACTTAAATCAGAATGCTTTTTCTAACTGACGAAAAAGCATTTTTATTTTTTGTTGAGGTAAAGAAAATGAATTTTTACGATAAACATTTTGATTATAAAAATAATGTTTTGAAAAATAAAATTGGTTTGAAAAGTAGTAGTGAATTGGAAATTTTTGAAGCAAAGGCTTCAACTATTCGTCTAGCTGAACTTAGGAACAAGAAAATAGCAAAAAATTTGTCTATGAAAGATTATAAAGAAATTCACAAATATCTGTTTCAAGATGTTTATGATTGGGCAGGGGAATATCGTACAGTCGATATTCATAAAGGGAATACATCTTTTTTACCTTGTCAATTTATTAACAAAGCCGAAGAACAACTCGAACAATCAATCCAGCTTTTTTTTAGCAACAAAAACAACTCAAAAGAATTCATTTGCAAAGAGTTAGGAAAAATATTGTGTGATTTGAATTATATGCATCCGTTTAGAGAAGGAAATGGAAGGACACAAAGGGAATTTATAAGGCAGTTGGCTGATTTAAAAGGCTATGCGTTAGACATAACTCCTAATAATGATCTGTATATGATTGCATCAATAAAAGACGATGAAATATTAATGTATGAAGCATTAAAAAAAGACATTAAAAGTAAAAAAAGTATCGAAAAAAACAAATTTAAAAATGAACACGAAAAATGATGTATCCTCTTTTTTTTGCTCCTTACGTCATACTACAGTATGATTTATGTCTTTATTGGAAAATGAAATGTGATACTATATAGATACTATATAGATACTCTATGAGCTTAGAAAGGTGATAATATAATAGTATGAGGGTTAAACGCCTTAGAATCCCCCTTTTTTAATCCTATACGAAGTTTGCAAAACTTTGTATAGGATTATTTTATTATAAGGACTTCTATTTAATAAATAGGAGTCCTTTTTTTATTTAGTTTAGAAAGTGGTGATATTGATAGGTGTTTTTAAATCTTTTAAAAGGGGTGCTATTTAAACATCTGAAAGTGACGGGATCTTAGGGAGGTAGAGTATGACGAAAAAAATGGAGATTTGGAAGGTTGATAAAGGGGAGGTAGATGTTCAATATTTGATTGACCCAAAAGAGGTAGTGGAGAAAATAGAAATTGGTGGAAGTTCCCTAGTAATTGATGGTATATCGGATTTAAGTTATGGAGAAGAATTAGATTTAAGTAATCAGTTGGAACGATTTAAAAATGAAATGGAGGAAAAAGAAGAATATTTTAATGCTGACGAACCAGAAGATCTGAAAAAGTTCTTAGAAGTTTGTGGATATGAAAATATTGAGGTTGATTATGCGGATGATTATTTAGATTTTGTTCATGAAAATGAAAACAGGCTTGTATATGATGGCATGAATAAAGTGTTTTTCTCATTAACCGATTTTGAACCGTGTGAAGTGTATGAATGGTGGAATGGATCGAATTATGAAACATTAAAACACGCCTATTATGATGAAGGGGTGATAAAAACAGAAATTGAAATAACGGAAGATTCTGTCGATTTGGGTGAATGGGATGGTCGAAATTGGACGACTGGTGGCTTGGGTCATCATCAGAATGTTTACAAAGTCAAGTCCGTTGATGGAGAAAAGGTGGAAGATCAATATTTGCTTGAAGAATCTTCTCAATGGCAAGGTGATCATACGTTAGGGCAAGTGATGAGCGAATATGAATTAATCAATCATCTTCAAGAACTTGGTCGGGATGTTGAAGAATATATGAGTGCGATTAAGTCACTGGACTTAAATGAAGGATTTACCAAAGAAAAAAATTCGGAACAAGAGTTGGAACGTTAAGGGCTTAGATTATTAAGCTCTTTTTCTTTTGATAAAAAATTTAAAAAAAGGAGAAAGAATATGAGGATTTATGTAGCAAATTTAGCGAAGTATAATGAAGGTGAGTTAGTCGGTGGTTGGTTTGATTTACCAGTAGAGATTGAAGAGGTTTATCAAACAATTTTTGAACCTCATGAATTGGATTCAAACGGTCAGCCGCATGGAGACTTTGCTATTCATGATTATGAGTTGCCGTTTGAAATTAGTGAGTATGAAGATATTGAAAAACTTAATAAAATGGCGGAGTATTTACAAGGATTGGATACCGCAGAACCTATATTGGCAGGTAATTATGATATGGGGGATGTTATTAGTTTTGCTCAAGAGACTGAAAAAGAAGAATATGTTGAGGATATTATTTATACAGAGGATTTAGATGAATATGTGCAATATCGTTTAGAACAAGGTGGTTGGCAGGGTGTTAAGTTTATGTTAAAAGATATTAATTATATTAACGATGATTATTACCGAATCAATGGTTATGGGAATATAGAAGAGGTTCCACAAAACTATCATGAAGAGTTAGTTCAAGAAATAATGAGTGAAATAAAGGGCGATTTTTTAGAGAAAAAAATATCTAAATCTATGAATAAAAATAAACAAACTGAATTAGAGCGATAAGACCTCCACTTTTATGTTGTTGACGTGGAGCGATAGAACGAAAGAGACTTCACATAATAGGAGTCTCTCTTTTATTTTTTTAAGGAGTGAGGTTTTCTATGGATTTGTCTGTTATATCTTACGGAGAAAATTTAAATGTTACGTTGGGTGTGATAAAAGCGTTTCGAGAGGAAAGTGTGGTGTTTTCCCTAAATGGGGAAGAAGTTGTCATTCCTACATCCACTAATACGTTGAACCGATTAAAGGAAATAGTGGAGGAAAATGAATTTGCCCTCATTCCGATCCATATGGAGACAAAAACGGTCATTTTGGATTTTAAAATCCCTGAACAGGGATTGGCTGAATTAGTAGAAGGGATTGATGAACCGCATTTGTTATAGATCATGAATTTCAGAAGATGGAGTCGGCTCGTACCGGCTCTCTTTTTTTTTTTTTAATGATCAAGGAGGACACAAAATGGCAAAGACACAATATAAGGGAAAAACATGGGAAGATAAACGGAAGGAAATTGAAAACTTGACCAATAAAATGGAAAGGCAAATAACTGAATATTTCCATAGCCCTGAAAGTATTAAGGAATATTTGAACTTTATGGGGAAGTTCCATAACTATTCCGTAAATAATACTTTATTAATTCAAGATCAATTCCCAGGAGCCACGGCAGTAGGGTCTTTTAAGTTTTGGAAGGATAAAGGATTTGCTGTTAAAAAAGGTGAAAAAGGCATAAAAATCCTTGTACCTAAAATTACCACATACTTTGAGCGTGGGGATAAAGAAGTTCAATTAAAATACGCAACGAAAGAGGAAAAGGAGAAGATTGCCAATAAAGAAATCAAAACGTATACACGCACTTTTTTTGATGTAGGGCATGTATTCGATGTATCGCAAACGACAGCGACACTGGATGACTTGCCAAAGATTTTTCCGAATCGTTGGTTAGATGGTTCTGTTGAAAATTATGAATCTATGTATCAAGCACTTGAAAAGGTTGCTGAAAATAGTGGAATCAAAATTGTGGAGCCTTACTCTGAATTAGGAAGTGCAAAAGGAGTTAGTTATACCTTACGTAAAGAAGTTGCGCTTAACCCACGTAATACGGAGTTGCAGAATGTAAAGACATTGGTTCATGAGTTAGCACATGCCGTATTGCATACCGAAGAAACATATGATCAATATAGTGCGCAAGAAAAAGAATTTCAGGCTGAAATGGTTGCTTATACGGTGTCTAGTTACTTTGGGTTGGATACTAGCGAATACTCATTACCGTATTTGCATCATTGGACAGAAGGGAAAAAATTAAAAGAACAGGAGAAGTTGTTAAAAGAAGTAAGGGAGACAGCACATGAGTTCATTTCCATCATCGAAGAAGAAATAGTTAAGGAAAGGGGGAAAGAGATGGAAAATAAGAGAGAACATGAAAAGGTAGATCCCTATCAGGAAGCATTGGTCATTCAAGAAAACTATGGACTATTATCTAATATTGCAGAATGGGAAAATGAAAAGTTTTTGAATTACTTAAAGTCAGTTGATGAAGAAACGTTTAAAAAATATATAGAATATAAAAAAACATATGAAAGAGAAGTGATAGAAGAAAAGAATTTAGCCCATGAATTGTGGGAAGCGTGGGAAACATCGGAAAATGAAGTAAAGAACAATTTGTTAAAAACGGAGAAAAAAGAAAAAGGAAATTGGGTGAATAGGAACAGAAAAAAAGTTATGCAGGAAATGGAACGATAAGGGGCTTCTAGTAAAAAGAACCGTCTAGGGGTTCTCTTTTTTATTTTGTTCAGGAGGTAAAGATTTATGCGAAACTACTTGCAAAATTTGAAAGAGGATTTAGAACTAATGAGTAGCGAGCAAGCCACTATCACGGTTAGCAGAAAAGACTTAGAAAAGCTTGTTGAATCACATGAAAAATTGTTGGCTTACCAGCAAGACAAAGAAAAGAAAAGGGCAGTGGATAGGGAACGGTAAAAATACGGTATTCTTTATTCTAATCTTAAATTTAGATTGTTTAAGTCTATTAATAAAAAGCAAACTGAATTAGTGTGATAAGACTTCTATTTTCTTCTGTAGAGGTCTTTTTTCATGGAAGGGTGTGTATATGGTGTATGTTGTTGAAATAGACGCAAGAAAATTAACAAATAAAGCGTATGACAAGTATCAAGACGATTATTATTACAAACATGCTACCAACAATGGGGCTTTCTCGACTGTTCATCCTGATGCGCCTAAGTTAAAAACAAAAAAACAATTTATGCGGTTAAAGGACACAGAAAAAATGGTATTGCAAGAATTGAAAGATATGGGGATAGAAATAAAGGAAGAAACTTTTTATTCACCAAATAATAATAAAATCATTTTTTCATTACACGAAGATCGTCAAGATGCTATTAAAATTACGAATAGCCTATGGGGGAAAGGTTTAGATGCCTTATACGTAAACGACTATAATTTGGTTGAAAAAACAAAGCAAAGGTTGGAAGCGACAAAATCAAAAAATTCATCTTTTGAATTAGAACGCTAGGCAGTCCTCACGTTAGGATTGTCTTTTTTAATATAGAAGGGGTTGATAATAATATGCGAATCGCACCAATGTGGGAAACCGAAAATGCTCTTTATCATTTTCGCGAAAAAGACCGAGCAGAATATCATGCTGGGGAAAAGCCAAATTTGAAATATGCAGTGTTAGATAGGGACTTCTTCATTAGTACATGGCAACGAAAAGACATGGATGGGATTCATGAAATATTCGACACAGAAAAAGAAGCGTATAATTATATTTTTGATCATAATAAAAGTTTTTATTTGGACAAAATTGATGCACTATTTGCAGAAAAGATAGAAGAGTTGAATGTTCAAGTTATTGCTTATCAGTTTGATGAAGAAAAAAACTTACATGTTTTATGTCAAAGAGATTCTGATCGCTCTTATATATCATGGTCATCTTATTATACAGGTGAAAAAAATAGTTCATTCGAGAATTTTTACAACGGTAAGTATGACATGGATTTAGCGCAAGGAATACGTGAGTTGAAGAAACGAAGTGGTAAGGAAGTAGATGTAAATTATCCCATGGTAAAAGAATTGACGAGTTTAGGAAATGATTGGAATCGAAATTTTTCTGAACTTGCAAATGAAGAACATGATGAAAAAACTTGGGAAATAATGACTTCTTTTTATAACGATTGTCTAAAGTTTTGGAGAAAAGAGCAAGAAAATTATGGCAATGTGAGTAATGAGGAGGTTCAGAAATTAGCTTTAAGGGATGTTTCTGTTATTACAACTAATCCTTACTCTCCTAATGGAGAAAAATTGGATGAGAAAACACAGGAAAAATGGATTAAAAATAAGAAAAAACAATTAGTGAATACAAAGAATGCGAAATCCAAAAATCTTGAACGTTAATATGGAAGGGCGTATAAATGTGAACTTAAAAAGAAGATGCTTTATTTGCTATCAATCTTTTAAAAAGGGATAGTTGTTTTAGATGGGGATTCCACTTAGAACATAGCATGAAATTAATTTTAACCCTCTGTAATTTTTACATGAGGTGATATTTGTATGGAATTATCCAAAAAATTTTTATCAAATTTAAAGAACCGTTTACTACAGAATGAAGCTATTGAAAGATATAAGGGGAGGGATGGTGTAAAAAATCTTGCTATAGATATTGGTGATTCTTTGGAATTACTTGAAGCTAAGGAAGCAAAATATGTAATAGAAAAATCTTATCAAGAGTTGGTTCACGATGTGTATGGCGATCAGGAAATGGATGAAAAGTCATGGAAATTATGGATAGTAGAAGGCATGGGGAATGTTCATAAAAGTTTACAACAGCAAGTAATGAAAAATACGAGCGTTTCGGCACAGAAAGCGAAAAATGAAATCTATTTAGATCGGTAAAGAGCTTCTTTTATATAGAAGTTCTTTATTTTTTTGCCTTAAATCAAAGAAAGGTTGTATTGATAGATGGCAATTAATAATGGTTTATTTACGTCAAATACAGATATGTGGGCTACTCCACAAGATTTCTTTGATAAATTGAATGCGGAATTCAATTTTGAGTTAGATGTATGTGCAACAGAAGATAATGCAAAATGTAGTAAGTATTACAGTCCAGAAGAGGATGGCTTACAGCAAGAATGGAAAGGAATATGTTGGATGAATCCTCCTTACGGTCGTGTAATTGGGGATTGGGTTAAGAAAGCCTATGAATCTTCTTTAAAAGGGGCTACAGTTGTTTGTTTATTACCGGCTAGAACAGATACAAAATGGTGGCATGATTACTGTATGAAAGGTGAAATAAGATTTGTAAAAGGCAGATTAAAGTTCGGTGAAAGTAAAAATTCTGCTCCATTTCCAAGTGCGGTGGTTATCTTTGGGGACAAAGCGAAAACCAACACTTTAATTGCAATGTAACCAAACTTCATCACATTAAATTTTGAATATGCTAAATCCGGCAATATTAAGGACTCTTATCCAAATGGGATAAGGGTCTTTTTTTGTTTTTTAAAAATATTAATTTGGACAAACCATCCCTTCATACATTGTAAAAAAGGAAAGGTGGGAGGCGAACTGAAAAAAGAAAATCAGTGTAAATCTTATTATAAAATAAAAGTTACGCATCCGAAAAACCAAACTTCCCTTGAAGATATAAAATCCTCTTTGGCGTTTAAGGATATAGTTAGAAAGATATTAATACATTATGAAACTAACAAATAATAAGTATATCCCCACTGGCATTTATCCAAAAAGGGGATATACTTATTTGTATAAACATAAAAAATAAAACGTTATAGAGGTGTTATAATGATTCAATTAAAGGGAGAAGAAAAACTTTCATTAGAACAAATATTTAATTTAATAGGAAAAATAAATGCGATAATATATGCTCGTGTATCAACAGCGGATCAAGCGAAGAAGGGGTATAGTATTGAGTCACAAATTGAAATGTGCAAGCAAAGGGCATTGTCTAAGTTTGGATTTAAAGAAAACGAATTAGTTGTTGTAATAGAAGATGGGAGGATGGGCGATGATCCTAATAGACCTGGATTAAATTATGTGTTGTATCTCTTAGAAAAAGGAATTGGAAAGAAGTTAATTATGCTCCACCCTGACAGGTTCACTCGTGATAACACATTACAGGGTGTTATATCAAGAAGAATTTGGTCAATGGGTATTGATATTGAATTTATTGAATTTGAAGTTGATCCTGATAATCCCGAATCAATGTTGATGTATAACATTCAAGGGTCAATTGCTCAATATAATAAAGCGAAAATTTTAGCTAATTCAAGAAGGGGAAGAGTGCAAAAAGCAAGAAAAGGAGAACTTCCTAGTTTTAAACGTCTATATGGATACAAATATGATAAGAAAATTCAATTGCTTGAAATTAACGATGAAGAAGCGATGGTTTATATAGATATGGTTGACATGCTGTTAAATCAAGACATGAGTTGTAATCAAATAGCGCAAGAACTTTCAAGAAAAGGTATTCCTGCTCCTAATGGGGATATTTGGTATCAGACAACGGTGACAAGAATTTTAAGAAACGAAAGCTACACCGGTAATTATTATTATGGAAAATCAAAAGTAGTACAAAAAGACGGAGAAAAAAAGCAAGTTCCCCAACCAAGAGAAGAATGGATAAAAATTGCTATCCCCCCTTTGATTGACGAAGAAACATTCTTATTAATTCAAAAAAAGATTGATGCCTTAAATAAAGCTAAGGGCAGAAAATCAAAGTCATATCTACTAAAAGGGATAGTGAAATGTGGGAGATGTGGTGCATCGGCTGGTTCAGGAATAACATCCAAGGTTAAAAGCGGAGTTTATAAATACTATTCGTGCAGAAATAAATCGGCTAAAGGGTATATTGTAGGGACAGGAAAAAAAGCAAAAAAATGTGAAGGAGTTAATTGGAGGGTAGACATTGTAGATGAAATTGTTTGGAAATGGCTACTCGATAAAATAAATAATCCCGAAACCGTTATTAAAGAAATTACAAAAGAGTTAAGCGATACACACAAGTTAAGTTCCCTAGAAAAACAAAAAGATGAAATTCAAAAAAAGTTAATTGAACTAGAAAAAGAAGAAACTAATTATGCAATCCTTTTCGGGAAAGGGAAAATAACTGAAAAACAATTTGATGACTTGACTAATCCAATAAAAAAACAAACCGAATCCCTTCAATATGAGTTGAACATCATAAAATCAAACTTAATAACTTTAAAGGGAGAATATAATGAAACCGAATTAATAAAGAAAAATATAAAAAAGTTTCAGGAGGTTATTAAAGGCAATCTTGAAATGAAGGATAAAAGAACAATCGTACAAATGTTTGTCGAGAGAGTGATATTAAACGAAGATTTTACTATTGAGATTATTACTAAATGGGGAAGTAATGAAAGCAACCCTAACCAATATGGTCAAGAATATGGTCAAGTCGAAAAAAATGCCTACTCACATAAAAAACAAAACAATGTTCAAGCATATGGAGGATAAGCAGCATTCCTTTATTTTAATTTTGGCTGGATACTCAAAAGAAATGGATTACTTCTTAAGTTTAAATCCCGGATTGCAGTCAAGATTTCCACTGGTTTTCCAGTTTCCGGATTACTCGGTAAATGAACTGATGGAAATAGCCGATCGGATGCTGAAAGAAAAACAATACGAGTTGACTCATGCGGCAGGGACAAAATTGAAGGAACATTTATTGTATATCAAATCTAGAAATCAGCCTTCTTTTTCCAATGGCCGCTACGTAAGAAATATTATTGAAAAAGCGGTCAGATCTCAGGCGATGAGACTGCTGGCAGAGCCGGATATTAAGCGCCAGGATTTGTTAATGCTGCACAGCAGAGATTTAACATTTAAGGATTCATGATTGTTTTTTATTGTCAATTTTATTGAGAAGAGATCCGCCTTTTTGGGGCGGCTTTTTTTTGAACCGGTACGAAATTTGCTATGATGGAAGAAGAATCCAAGGAAAGCAGGGGATGTTGTGTCAGAATCTAGAGTGGAAAAAGCAATTCTTGTCGGCTGTCAGCTGGATGAGAGTGACCGGAAATTTCATTATTCCATGGAGGAGCTGGCATCCCTTACCGCAACTGCCCGTGGTGAAGTGCTGGCTGCACTTCACCAAAAAAGGGAAAGGGTGCACCCCGCGACGTATATTGGTAAGGGGAAATTGGAAGAACTCCGTCAATTGGAAGTGGAGATGGAACCGGATGTAATCATTTTCAATGATGAATTAACCCCGACACAATTACGGAATTTACAAAACACCCTTTCGGCAAGAGTGATCGACCGTACCCATCTGATTTTAGATATTTTTGCGCAGCGCGCCAAATCAAAAGAGGGGATCCTGCAAGTTGAACTTGCTCAACTTCAATATTTATTGCCGAGACTGGCCGGTCAGGGGACGGCTCTTTCCAGGCTCGGAGGCGGTATCGGTACCCGGGGTCCCGGTGAAACTCAGCTTGAGACAGACCGTCGTCATATTAGACGAAGGATCCTTGATATTAAAAATCAGCTGCAAACCATTGTACACCATCGGGAGAGGTACCGTGAAAGACGGAAGAAAAACAATACATTTCAAATAGCCATCGTCGGTTATACCAATGCAGGGAAATCCACATTATTTAACCGTTTATCCATGGCAAAATCATTTGAAGAAGACAAGTTGTTTGCAACACTGGACCCTATGACAAGAAGATTGGTTCTTCCCAGCGGCTACTCGGCTTTGATCACAGATACGGTGGGGTTCATTCAGGATCTACCCACCACATTAATCGCTGCTTTCCGCTCTACGCTGGAAGAGGTAAAGGAAGCAAACCTGCTGCTGCATGTAGTGGACAGTTCCAGCCCGGATTATTTCAGCCATGAAAAAACAGTGAATGATTTATTGAAGGAACTGGAGATGGAGCATGTCCCCCAGCTGACCGTTTATAATAAGGCAGATGAGGTGCATCCTGATTTTGTCCCGAGTTCCGGTGAAACGATGCTGATCAGTGCTTTCGAGGAATCCGACAGGAACCGTTTAAAGCAAAAAATAGAACAGATGGCTCTGGCATCCATGACCCCCTATCATGTCCTCGTACCTTCTGATGAAGGGCGGCTTCTCTCCGTATTGAAAAGTGAAACAGTATTGAGGGAACTTGTTTTTATCGAGGAAAAACAAGCATATAAATGCAAAGGATATGTAATACCGGAACATCCGGTCACAGGTTCGTTAAGATTATTTGAAGTGTAAAGGCGGAGGAGAAAAATGTATCAACAATTACAACAATGTGAAACATTAAAGCCGGTCATTGAGCAGGCTGAGCAAAAGGTGAAGACGGTACACGAGAAGATTGACCGCATCATTGAAGAAAATCAATATAAAGTGTTAAAGAGCTTTCAAAAGCACCAGGTCGGCGACATTCATTTTACACCTTCTACGGGCTATGGGTACAATGATTTGGGCCGTGAAACATTAGAAAACATTTACGCAGATGTTTTTGGCGGTGAAGCGGCTCTCGTTCGGCAGCAGATTGTTTCAGGTACACATGCCATTTCCATCTCATTATTCGGGGTTTTACGTCCGGGTGACGAGCTTCTATACATAACCGGGAAACCATATGATACGCTGGAAGAAGTGGTGGGGATACGAGGCAACGGAAATGGTTCCTTAAAAGAGTTTGGAATCAGCTATCAGGCTGTACCTTTAAAAGAAAATGGCAAGGTTGACTTCAGGGAAGTACAGAATGCTATAAAGCCCCATACAAAAGTAATCGGTATTCAACGATCAAAGGGCTATGATGACCGCCCATCGTTTACCATTAAAGAAATTGAAGAAATGATACGCTTTGTTAAAGAAATAAATCCGGAACTGATTGTATTTGTCGACAATTGCTACGGAGAATTTGTAGAGACGAAGGAGCCGTGTGATGTTGGCGCTGATTTGATGGCGGGTTCACTTATAAAAAATCCTGGCGGCGGCATTGTTAAGAGCGGAGGATATATTGTCGGAAAAGAATCTTTAGTAGAGGCCTGCTCCTATCGGATGACGTCACCGGGTTTAGGTGCAGAATCCGGGGCTTCCTTATATACTTTATTGGAAATGTATCAGGGGTTTTTCCTGGCCCCGCATATAACAGGCCAGGCACTAAAAGGCGCCGTTTTTACTTCTGCTTTTTTGGAAATGCTCGGTATGCGGACTACACCAAAATGGGATGATCCGCGGACAGATTTAATACAGGCCGTCCA
This sequence comes from Siminovitchia sediminis, assembly GCF_042680885.1. NCBI lineage: Bacteria > Bacillati > Bacillota > Bacilli > Caryophanales > Bacillaceae > Siminovitchia > Siminovitchia sediminis. The sequence goes on from NZ_JBHUEO010000002.1 coordinate 50,537, forward strand.
ATTTGCCAATGCCGATATGATGATTGAATTTTGTCAGGCCATCCAGGCGTCTTCTCCCGTCGATTCATATGTCACTCCTTTTCCAGGAGAAATGCCCGGATACAATGATCCGGTTATTATGGCGGCAGGTGCTTTTATTCAAGGGGCAAGCATTGAACTTTCAGCGGATGGGCCGATCCGTCCGCCGTACTCTGCCTATGTCCAAGGCGGATTAACATACGCCCATGTGAAAATTGCCATTATATCTGCAGTACATCAATTATTGGAAAAAGGTTTGATTACAGTCAAATAAGTGTATACATAAGAGTGACTGCAGTAATATTGCTGTCAATTAAAATGTTCTTGACAGATAAAAAAGCGGGATTTATATTATCAAAGTGGTATTTTTTCTCGCAGATCTAGTCATGGCTGCAGAGTATTCTGCTTCAATACGGGAGGAATTTTAGTTCAATGGGAGTATTTACAAAAGAGAGTATTACTCAACTAGCTGAGGAGCAAAATGTTAAATTTGTCAGGCTCCAATTTACTGACATTATGGGAACCGTAAAAAATGTAGAAATTCCCATCAGTCAGTTGGAAAAGGCACTCGATAATAAAATGATGTTTGATGGTTCATCAATCGAGGGCTTCGTGAGGATTGAAGAATCTGATATGTATCTCGTTCCGGATTTGGATACATGGGTCATTTTTCCGTGGACGGCTGAAAAAGGAAAGGTGGCAAGACTGATTTGCGATGTATACCACCAGGAGGGAGAGCCTTTTCTGGGCGACCCGCGGAGTAATTTGAAAAGAGTTTTAAAAGAAATGGAACAATATGGGTTTACTGAATTTAACCTTGGACCTGAGCCGGAATTCTTTTTATTCAAGCTTGATGAAAAAGGGGATCCCACCCTTGATTTAAACGATAATGGCGGGTACTTTGACTTGGCTCCTACAGACTTGGGAGAAAATTGCCGCCGTGATATTGTACTCGAATTGGAGGAAATGGGATTTGAAATTGAAGCTTCCCATCATGAGGAAGCGCCCGGCCAGCATGAAATTGATTTTAAATATGCCGATGCTGTCACAGCATGCGACAATATACAAACCTTTAAGCTTGTTGTTAAGACGATCGCACGAAAACATGGTTTACACGCTACCTTTATGCCTAAGCCACTGTTTGGAGTGGCAGGTTCCGGGATGCATTTCAATATGTCCCTGTTCAAGGACGGAAGCAATGTTTTTTATGATGAAAACGGTGAATTGAAGCTGAGTGAAACGGCGTATCAATTTATGGCAGGGATCATCAAACATGCTCCGGGATATACGGCTGTCACCAATCCGACGATCAACTCCTATAAACGTCTTGTTCCTGGATATGAAGCACCTTGTTATATCGCATGGTCTGCCCAGAACCGGAGCCCGTTGGTCAGAGTTCCTTCTTCAAGGGGACAAAGTACAAGGATTGAACTTCGCAGCGTCGATCCGACAGCCAACCCGTACCTGGCAATGGCTGTTCTTCTGCAGGCAGGGTTAAGCGGAATTAAAGATGGGCTGACACCTCCTCACCCGGTTGACCGAAATATTTATATTATGAACAAACGCGAGCGGGAAGATGAGGGTGTTGTAGATCTTCCGCATAATTTGGAAGAAGCCCTTGAAGAACTGAAAAAAGACGAAGTTATCAAGGAAGGATTGGGAAATCACATTTTTGAAAATTTTATTGAGACCAAAGAAATTGAATGGGAAATGTTCCGTACCCAAGTGCACCCATGGGAAAGGGAACAATATATGACCTTATACTGAACGGAAAAAATACTGCCCTTACTTAATGGGGGCAGTATTTTTTTATTTTTTTATAAACTCCGGATGCGATTATCAACCGGGATGCATACTTGCATTATTTATTTGTTATCATCCCATCCATAACAGACGAAAAGTGCCCCTCGCAAATGGAAAATAATGCTTACAAAATGAACCCAATATCTCAATATTAATAATCAAATCACATTCTTATTAAAAAACGGTAAAAAGGAAGCTCTTGCTTTTTCCTCCAGATATACTGATGTTAGTATGTTTTGGAGGGATAGTCATGTCAGCAAAATGGAAACTAGGGATCCCCGTTTTAATGGGTTTTCTCATAGCAGCATATTTCATAGGACAGGGGTCAGATTCAATATATGTAGATGAACCGCAAGAGCTGATTGTCGAGACAGATCAGGATATCAAAGATCATCCGGGATGGAATGAAAGTCCAAGGGAACCCATTGTGGGTGAGTCTACTGTTGAGATACCATTTACAGATGAAACAGAGAAATCTAAAGAATATAACATAAAATAAAAGTATTGAATGGCCGGGGTATGTAATCTTCACATCCTTCTTATCCTTTTACAGAGCCATATGTAACATTTGCGGTTGAAGGAATGTTCCAAGGAAGTAATTTGAACATCTTCCGCGCAGGCTCTAAGGAATGTGTGTCGATATGGAAAATTGGAAAAAGTTTATCGCAGGACATCCGGAATGTTTACAAAACCGTTCTCTGGAGATCAAAAGGGTGGTTTGAATCACTTCAAGGCTTATGATTACACGGTTCATCTCAACTATTCCGGGTCTTACTCTTGTTAGCTGCTCTTATATAAAGCGGCATACTTATCTGACCTTAGCAATTATTTAGAAAATTAAATATTGACACTTAATTAAACTATATATATAATATTACCAAAATCATCACGAATAGGCTGATATACCCGATTTAATGATAGGCCATTTTCGTATAACCTCGCTGTTGGTGCGGGGGTCTCTACAGGGAACCGTAAACCTTGGCTACGAAAAGGCGCTTTCTCCGTTTGAAGGCACCTTTTTGTAGCTATTTTTTTGGTCCAAATTACATAGGTTTCCCTCTAAAAGCCCCCCCAAACTAATCCTTCCTTGTCAGAAAATGGCTCTATACAAAAAATATTTGTATGGAGGTTGATTTCTTGAAAACCATCACCTTTCAAGTCAATGGTCAAAAGGTATCGGTTGCCTGTCCGCCGAGTAAGCCGCTCTTAGATGTTCTGCGGGACGATCTTAGTTTAACCGGGAGCAAAGAGAGCTGCGGAAAAGGAGAATGCGGCTCCTGTACAGTGCTTGTTAATGGAACAGCCGTCTGTTCTTGCCTCATGCTTGCAGGCCAAGCCGAAGATACTCAGATAACGACCGTTGAAGGTATTGGGCAGACGGCAAGCATGGATCCGGTTCAAGAGGCTTTTTGCGATGAAGGAGCTACTCAGTGCGGCTACTGCACCCCGGGATTTATCGTTATGGCAAAATCCTATATCGAAAGTATTCACCACATACCGACATCTGAAGAAGTGATGAAAGCATTGAGCGGAAATCTTTGCCGCTGTACTGGTTATACGAAAATCATTAAGGCTGTTCAAACCGCCGCCGAAGCAAAACATACTTTGCAGGGAATTTCAAATTGAAAAACATAAAAACAGCTGGAATCTTGCTGGCGGCCGGCCGATCCAGCCGAATGGGGCAATTAAAAGCTTTGCTTCCGTGGAACGGGAAAATGCTGATTCATTATCAGATCGAGCAAATGCAGCAAGCGGGAATCGATCCGATGATTGTGGTTCTCGGTTTTCAGGCTGAACGGCTGCTGCATTCTATAGCAGGATACGAAGTAAAGACAGTGATCAACGAGAACTATAACGAGGGAAAAAGTTCTTCCATCCGAAAAGGACTGATGGAAATACAAGAACAAGTTGACGGAATTTTTATTTCTGCCGTTGACCAGCCAGTCCCTTTTGAAGTGTTAATCAAAATGAAGAAGGACCTTGCGTCCAATAAAGCAGCAGTCATCATCCCCACGAATGAAAATAAACGGGGACATCCAATTTTATTTCGCGGTTCCCTGCACAAAGAACTCCTCAATATCCGGGAACAGACAAAGGGATTGAGAGGTGTGATTCATGCGTATCAAGATCAAATCACTTATCTGGAAGTAAATGATTCTTCTATACTTTTCAACTTGAATAGACCGGAAGACTATTTGAAAAAAAGACAGGAGGCTTCCAATGAAAGTATCAGAAATTGATATGGTCACGCCCGAAACAGTGGAAGAATGCCTTTATTACTTGGGTGACAAAGAAAAAACTGTCCGCCTTTTGGCCGGGGGAACAGACGCTGTTGTACGAATGAAAGATAACGCAGGCCGGCCGGAAACTTGGATCAATATCAAGGGCATGAATTCTCTCCGGTATATCCGTGAGGAGAAGAATGGGATCCATATTGGTCCGTTGACTACACATACTGACATCATCCAATCGAAGCTACTTCAGGAAAAAGCGAATGTGCTTGTGTCCGCATCCAATGAAGTCGGAGGTATTCAGATACAAAATATGGGAACGATTGGGGGGAATCTTGCCACTGCTTCCCCCGCAGGAGATACAATACCGCCTCTATTTACACTTGACGCACAAATCGAATTAAGCTCTTTGGGCGGCAAGCGGATGGTTCCTATCTCGGATTTCTTTATCGGTCCCGGAAAAACTGTTCAGCAAGCTGGAGAAATGATTACAAACATTATCATCCGTCCTCAGGCAAAGAATGAGATTGGAATCTTTGAAAAACTGGGTCCCCGGAAAGCGCAATCAATTTCTATTGTAAATGCAGCTATTATTCTGACAATGGGAGAGGGCCCCCGTGAGTGTCTTGAAGGAAAGATTGCTTTTGGTTCTGTCGGACCTACTATTATAAGGGCTGGAAAGTGTGAAAGAATGCTGAGCCTTGCTCCTTTGACAGAAGAAAGAATCCGTGATGTTGCGGATGCTGCATGGAAAGAAGTGATGCCTATATCAGACGGCAGAGCAACGGCAAAATACAGAAGAAGTATGGCCAGCTCTTTATTGGCACGAGGATTATACCGTTTAATGAAAAGGTGGGAAGAACAATGAGCCGCCAAATTGGAAAGATGAAACCGCAGGGAACAGATCTGGAGCTGAATTGGGTTGGAAAGCCTGTCAGAAGAATTGATGGACCTGTGAAAGTCACGGGAGAACAGAAGTATATGACCGACTACCAATATCCCAATATGGTTTGGGGTAAAGTGCTCCGTTCCAAATTTCCATTTGCAAAGATCCGGTCGATTGATACAACTAAAGCCAAAGCCCATCCTGAAGTTGTTTGTGTATTAACGTATGAAGATATTCCGGGTTTCAACGGTTTTGGCATTGTTACACCAGACCAGCCTGTACTTTGTGAGGATATCGTCAGGTGTACAAGTGATGCCGTTGCTCTAGTCGCAGCCGAAACATTGGAGGCGGCGGAGGAAGCCATCGGATTAATCGAAGTGGATTATGATCCGATGGAACCCGTCACAGATGCTGAGAGTGCCATGGTTCAGGGAGCCCCGCAACTGCATCCGGACGGGAATATTCACAGCCATGTGGTCATTAGAAATGGAGATGTTGACAAAGGATTCGATGATGCAGATTACATTTTTGAAAACACTTTTTACTCCCCACGCCAAATGCATGCCTTTCTTGAAACTGAAGGGGGATGGGCAATGGTTGAAGAAGATGGTTCTTTGACCATTCAATGCCCAGGGCAATACGGCCATCGTGACAGACTGCAAATTGCACGTGCACTGGCTTTAAATCCGCAGCGTATTCATATTCACTCCAGTCCCAACGGGGGCGGATTTGGGGGAAAAGATGAAATTACCGTTCAAATATATTTGGCCCTTCTGGCTTTACATACAAATGGAAGGCCTGTAAAGCTTCATTTAAGCCGCGAGGAGTCGGTTGTAGCCGGTATTAAGCGCCACCCTTTTAAAGTAACCGTTAAAACAGGAGCCAAAAAGGATGGAACAATCATTGCTCATAAAGTTCGTGCGGTTGCTGATACCGGAGCGTATGCTTCATTGGGAGGGGCTGTGGTAGCCTTAGCTATTGAACATGCAGCTGGCCCGTATAAAATACCAAACGTTGATATGGAAGGATTTTGCGTCTATACAAATAATGGTGTCGCAGGTGCATTTCGCGGATTTGGTGTCAATCAGGTGTGCGTGGGAATTGAGACTCATATCGATATGCTGGCAGAAAGAACCGGTCTGGACCCCATAGAAATCAGAAAGAAGAATGCTTATCGCCGGGGAGAGGTGTCCAGTCTGGGGCATGTTGTTCAATCAAGTGTGGGAACTATTGAGACGTTGGAGAGGGCACAGCAATGTGACCTGTGGGTGAACCGGGATCTTTATAAATCCCAGGCAGCAGAACCATGGAAAAAACGCGGAATTGGAGTGGCTACATCTTTTCATGCAGTAGGCATGGGTTTAAGAACGCCCGATTATGGTGCTGCTTCTATTGAACTGTTAGAAAACGGAAAATTCAAAGTGGGATTGGCCATTGAGGAAATCGGGACAGGAAACGGTACGGTCTATGCACAAGTTGCAGCTGAATGTTTAAAATGCGATGTAGATCAAATTGTTGTTGTGCAGGGAGATACGAGAGAGACACTTGACAGTGGTACCATCTCTGCATCCCGTTCAACCTATACAGGGGGAAGAGCAATTGCTACAGCTGCCCCGCGAATGCTTGAATTGTTATCAAAAACAGCAGCTGACCTATTAGGGGTTGCTGATGATCAAATTGAAGTAATGGAAAATCAATTGGCTGTGGCCGGAGATGATCACCGGTCTGTTACCTATAAAGAAATTTATAAAGCATTAAAGGATAAAAATCAGTCCACCCGTGTAGAAGGACATTTTTATTTTCCGAGGGAGAAAATGGAGCTCAAACAATCCGGCGGTGCCCCGCATTATATGTATGGATATATGAGCCATGTTGTCATGGTAGAAGTAGATACACTGACAGGTGAAACGGACGTACTAAAGGTTGTTGCCATTCCGGATGTGGGAAAAGTGTTAAATCCGCAAGGGCTGGAAGGCCAAACAGAAGGCGGAGCAATTATGGGGATCGGATATACATTATATGAAGATGTCCTGATGAAGGATGGCTACCACCAAACAAAGAACCTGACAGACTATATCCTTCCAACAATCCGTGAAACCCCGGTGATTGAAACCATCCCGGTGGAATCAGAGGAAGCCACCGGCCCGTTTGGAGCAAAGGGAATTGCGGAAGTTGTCATGATCCCTATAATACCAGCCATTTTAAATGCTATTTATGATGCTGCAGGAGTCCGAATGAAAAAGCTCCCGGCTAAGCCTGAACAGATTTTTCAAGCGATTCAGGCATCAAAGTCCAGAGAATGGGTCTCGGGGTGATCCATGGTGATCAATAATCGTTTATACAATGATCTGACAAAAGCGGTTAAAAACTATCAGAAAGTGGCTCTTGTAACGGTTACTATGCATCCTGACAGTAAACAATTAGGGCGTAAATGGCTTATGAATGAAAGTGGACTTTTGGAAGATGAGAAAGATGTTTCACCGGAAATGAAAAAAACCATAGTTTCCAAATTGCTCCCTTACTTTAGAAGAGATATCAGTAAAACTGTCCAAATTGAATTCGCTGAGGGCGTGGTTGAATGTTACATGGAAATGTTTCCGGTACCGCCGCGCCTCATCGTCGCGGGAGCCGGCCATGTCTCAGAACCGGTTGCTGAAATTGGTAAAATGGCCGGATTTCATGTAACAGTGATTGATGACAGGGCAGAGTTTGCGAATAGGGATCGTTTTCCGACTGCTGATGAGGTGATTTGCACATCTTATTTGCAATTCTTTCGGACGATTCCCCTTGGCCCCGAAACTTTTATTGTATTGTTGACAAGGGGTCATCAGTTTGATGTAGTGAGTTTGCAGGAATTATTGAGAAGGGAACAAGAGTTGAGCGAGGGGAAACGCACAGCTTATATTGGCATGATTGGGAGCAGGCGGCGGATATCGGGAGTTTTTGAACAGTTGAAAGAAGAATTCTCCGATCATCACTTTTCAAATATTTATTCTCCGGTCGGCCTTGATATCGGAGGACACACGCCTGCAGAAATTGCTGTCAGCATTATTGCTGAAATGCTAAAAGTTAAAAATGGAAAAAGCGGTGTTTCTTTGAAAGAACAAATGCCTAGTTACTCAAAATTAAAATTCAGGGAGAGAGTGAGTAAATGAACGCCCTTGAATTATATCATAAAGTATTGTCAGTCAGAGAACAGGGCGGCTGTGCAGCAGTCGCAACGGTCATAAGAACTAAAGGATCAACACCCAGGGAGACAGGAGCAAAAATGCTCGTGTATCAAGACGGCAGGATCTTTGGAACAATTGGCGGGGGATGCGGTGAAGGAGAGGTGATTGAAAAGGCATTGACCGTAATGAAAGAAGGCATCCCCCGTCAGCATCAGGTTGATTTAACAGCAGGGCTTTTTTATGAGGACGGCGGGATTTGCGGAGGAATCATGGACGTATTCATAGAACCAGTTAAGTGAAAAACCCTGCATCCGGTGATCCCGGTGCAGGGTTTTTCATTGTTATTCGCTAATCATCTGTCTTTTTCCCAGTTCATTTTCATATACAAAAAGTGCGTTTTGGTCATTGCCGATCCGCTTGAGATAGTCAATATGGGTTTCAAAAGTTGCTTCTTCTTCCACCTGTTCATCCAAAAACCATTTTAGAAAAGAAATGGTTGCATGTTCCTTCATCTCCCAGGCAAGATCTGTTACATTATAGATGTTTTTTGTTACTTCTTTTTCATGCCATAAGGCATTTTCAAACGTATCTAGTATGGAAGAGAACTCTGTTTTTGGCTCGGACAGCCCGGAAAACTTTGCATGTACTCCCCGATCATTCAGGTATTTGTAAATTTTCATCCCATGGACACGTTCCTCTGAAGCCTGCCCAAGATAATATTGGGCAAAACCCAGATAGCTGTTGTGTTCACAATAGGCAGCCATTGCCATATAATGATGCGCTGAAAAAAATTCATCATTCATTTGTTTGTTTAATGCGTCCGCTAACTTTTCATTGAACATGGGCTCCTCTCCTTTATCCAGTCTTTATCAAGTAACCAATGATTTTTGGGTGAATGTTGTCTGAGGTTATTTTGAAAAAAAAGTACAGCTCCGATTGGCTGAAGCTGCACTTTCACATGTATTTATTCATTATCGCGCTGTTTAGCGCGGGCTTTACCGCCTTTAGAACCGATTTCTTCATAAAAGTCTCTGTCATGATTTTTTGAGGTAGCCTCTCCTCCTTTGCGCCCTGCTTCTTCAACTGTCATTTTCTTATTGTTCTTGTCTGCCATAATGATTTTCCTCCTTTAATAGTATATCGGGTTATTTTATTCATTCCCGGCTCATGAGGGTTCAAACCTTTTCTATCCATTTGTGTAAAAAACAGAGACTAAAGAATGATAGAAATGATAGGTGATTGGGCCTTGTTCCATAGAATAATTAGGTTCATCGTCGGATAACGTTCTTCTGCATAATATATTAAAATAGTAATAGTCATACTATTCAGAAATGGGAGGGAAATGAATGAAAAAGAAAGTCTTTGCGGGCGTGCTTTGCGGTAGTTTGCTGTACAGTCCTTTCGCTGTGATGGCTGAACAGCCGTTCCAATGGCATAATGTCAATGTCTATGAAACAACCGCATGGGATGAAAAAGACGAAAGTTTGTTTAACAGTGAGAATTATAACTTTGTCAAATACTCACAAATAGAGTCGACGTTAAAGGAGGCAACTAAAAACAGCAATCGGGTTCAAATTGAAAAAAGAGGGGTTTCATCTGCCGGGCATGATATGTTTGTAGTCACGATATCGGATCGGCAATCAAAAGGCAAATATGGAAAATATCAGGCGATTAGAAAGCAAATGTTTAAGAATCCCGGAAAAGCTCAGGACTTCATAGAAAAACATCCGGATCTTAAAATTCCTGTCATGATTAACGGATCGATTCATGGGACTGAATTTGCAGGGACAGATTCCGTGCTCCATTTGATTGAGCGGTTTGCCAATGACAATGACGAGGCGACAAAGCAAATCCTGAAAGATCATATTTTGGTCTTTAATGTAGTGGCTAACCCGGACGGAAGGATCGATGCAACACGTTTTAATGGAAACGGCATTGATCTCAACCGTGATTTCATCACTCGTTCTCAGCCTGAAACAAGGCAAATGGTAGACTTGATTACTGAATGGAATCCTATGGTGTTTTTAGACCTTCATGGATATGTAAAACAGCGCAATGGAACAAGGCAGGGTCTGATTGAACCATGTACACCGCCTCATAACCCCAACTATGAATATGATTTATTTCTCAATTGGGCAGTAGATCAGGCAGAAGCAATGGAATCAGAAATTTTAGCAAACAAAGATACATATGAAAACACAAACTTGGAAGTTTCTGGCGTAGACTATCACAAAATGACCGGGGTAAGAATTCCTATTCGTGACCAGTCGGAAGGATGGGACGATTATCCGCCGATTTTCACTCCAATGTATGCCATGTATCATGGAGCGTATGGTTATACACTTGAAACCCCGACGAACGACTGGGACGGTGTCAAGTGGATGTATGATGCAGTAATGGGAGCCTTGAAATTTTCGAGTGAAAATAAAGTGAATATGGTAAAAGACCAGATTGAAATGTTTAAACGTGGAATTCAATTTGACCATCCATATCATGATAAAGGATTTTTCCCGAAAGCTTACATCCTTCCTGCAGATGAAACGGATCCAACGGCTACAGAAAAGGCTGTAGAGCACCTAATTGCCAATGATATTGCCGTTAGCCAGTCCCAGGAGAGTTTCTCCTTTGATGGCAAGACTTATCCAAAAGGCACGTATCTGGTGGAAATGGATCAGCCAAAAGCAGGGCTGGCTAATACCATGTTGTGGGACGGCCAGGATATATCCAATGATGTAAGTTCGATGTATGATATTTCTGCTTGGAGTCTGCCTGAATTATGGGGATTTGAGGCAATCGAAGTTCCGGAGGACCGTCCATTCAATGTTCACACGAAGCAGGTAAAACAGGTTCATCAGGACGGCAAACTAATTGGCAAGGGTCCTTTTGTTGTCCCGAATACATCTGTAAAAGCCGTGAAACTGGTCAACTCTCTTATCCAAGAAGGTTATACAGTGAAGCGAGGGGATAACGGAGACTTCTATATTGACAGTGTAGCAAGTCCTGTCATGAGAAAGCTTGTAAAAGAATCCGGCTTACAGGTTGAGTCAGCTTCTGTACCGAAAGATGCGAATCTATTGGAACCGCTAAATGTCACTATTTTAAAAGATGGAGGTATTGGAAAAGGACAGTCTCATGCAGGAACAAGACTTGCATTAGAGAGACTGGGATTTAAGGTCAAAGAGATGACGCCAAGGGAAGTGGCATCCAACGGACTTGCAGATACCGATGTCTTTGTGTACAGCGGTTCATCCAGCATGATATCCGTACTTTCGGGTGCAAATGCTGAGTTTGGACTGGAATCATCTGCTCAAGTTCAGCAGTTAAGAGAAAATATACAGTCCTTTGTTAACAACGGAGGCAAATATGTGGCTGTTGGTGCACAGGCATCTGTGGCAACAGAAAGACTTGGGTTATCCACCGCCTCTGTTCAATCAGGAGGAAGAAACAGCAATGGCATTGTGCTCGTAGACTATCAGTCTTCTGACTTGACCGCCGGCTACGAATCAACGGATTATGGATTTGTCTATGAACCGGCATGGTATAGGAACACAGAAGGATATAGTGTGGCAGCAACATACAAAAACTCCGATGACTTTTTCTATGCAGGTCACTGGAGAAATCGGACTGCAGCTCAGGGACAGCCTGTGATCCTTAAGGATCAAACAAAGGATGTTACGTTAATCGGTTTGGAAGCGGGATTCCGTGATCATACAGATTTCTTATACAGATTACTGTCTAATGCCATTTACAGCGAATCATCATGACAGTATAGATGGTGAGGCTCGTAGATAACGTAACTAATTAAAGCTAAAGCCAAACACGATACTACATGATTACAGAAATATAAACAGACTCTCGCGGGAGGAAAGGACTCGGATAAGCCTCCGCAGTGCGACAGCACGCGGAGGTTCACCTGCTGCCCGCAGAGTATATTTCCGGCGGGGTGATAGTCGGATGCTTCTTTGATTAATCCGCTTTTGTCCCTCTCTTTTATTAAAATGGAGGTCTAAGTATTTCTTACTCCTGCACCATCCTCTTCGTTTTCCGCTTTCTCCTCACAATCGAAACATATCGTTTCGCCGTTTTTTTTAAGATTACTCCATTGAAAAAACCGTTCTCGCAGTACTTGTCTTTTTCGCAGGACCTGCAGTGTCCGGCGTACTCACGCATTGACCATCCTCCTTAAAAAATACGATACGATTATATAATAAGCATGATCGCTTGCCTAAGGAAATAAATAGAGGGAAAGGGATGTTTGCATGAGTCATATTGTAAAAATCAAACGGGTTTATGATGAACCTGCTCCGGATGATGGCTGGCGCATTTTAGTAGATCGTCTATGGCCGCGCGGAATTTCGAAGGAAAAACTGCAGATGGATCAATGGATGAAAGAGCTGGCACCCACCCATGATTTAAGGAAATGGTTTCAGCATGATCCTCAAAAGTTTCCGGTTTTTAAAGAGCGCTATCGACTCTATTTAAAAGAGAATCAAGAAAGTCTTGAGAAATTGAAAGAATTGAAAGGTTTGCTGAAAAATAATAACGTTACATTGCTGTACAGTGCCAAAGAGGAAAGACATAATCAAGCAGCCGTTCTCCAAGAAATGCTATTAGAAGAATGCTAAAAGCCATGAACTATAATCGGTTCATGGTTTTTTTATTTGAGCCTCATCCAAATTTCGTTCATAGTCTCTCATCCAAATTCATATAAATGTATAAACACGTTACCAGATAAAGGATGAAGACGATGCTTAAACTTGCCGCTAAATTTTTTGTCACCATCACAGCACTTTTTTGTCTAGTTTCCGCCATTGCATTTTCCAGTATCAAAATCAGCACGTTGTCTTTTATCATTAATGACCCTTCAAGGACAGACTCTCTTTTATATGTGATGTCAATGGAGAACCAATCCTTAAAAAAAATCCTTCCTGAAGGGTATGAACGCTCCTTTGGCAGAGACGCATTGGAGTTGTTTACCAATATTAATTTAAGGAATATGAGATCTTTTTTAATCAGTGAAATACCGGGGTTAAATGCAGCCACCCCTAAAATTATTGTAGCCGGTAAAGGCACTGACTTTACAAACTTACCTATTGAGTCGCCGCCGCCCAGCGACCTTGATATGTGGGGGGATGAGGAAGAACCGGGCCAGGAAACCCCGAATGAAAGGCCGAAAACGGAGGATCATGTTGTTTTTATTTACTCAACACATAACACAGAATCATTTTTACCGATGCTGCCGGGAGTGACAGACCCGAGCCGGGCATGGCATAAGGACAAAAACATTAGTCTGGTCGGAAAACGGCTGGGAGAAAAACTGAAGGAAAAAGGCATTAAAACATTGGTAAATCAAACAGATATTCAAGGGCTCCTAAAATCAAAAGGTATGAATTATGGGCAGTCCTATCAAGTATCCAGAGAAATTGCCCAAGAGGTGATGAATCAAAATAGCCAAGTGCAATTTTATTTCGATATCCACCGGGATTCGTCAAGGCGGGCTGTCACTACCACGGAAATTAAAGGGAAAGACTATGCAAAAACACTTTTTGTCATTGGAGAGGGCCATCCTCAATACGAAAAAAACTCCAAATTTGCAACAGATCTGCATCATGCTATTCAAAAAAAGTATCCCGGCTTGTCCCGGGGCGTATTTGGAAAGCCGAGAGCGGGTGGAAATGACGGGATTTATAATCAGGATTTAGCAGAGAATGCGCTGCTGATCGAGATTGGGGGAGTGGACAATACACTTGAGGAATTAAATAGAACAGCGGACGCTTTAGCGGAAGTCATCAGCGAGTATTATTGGAAGAATTCCGATTCATTGGAAGCCCAAAAGTAAGGGGGAACCGCACTTGCAGGTTTCCATCCATATGGAGGCATAAAAAAGAGCCTTTCAATAGGCCCGGGATTAATGAATATTTCTTCTATAGAGTCCTACAACTTTACCTAGTATGGACACGTTCTCAACGATAATCGGCTCCATTGCAGAATTTTCCGGCTGAAGCCTGAAATAGCCGTTTTCTTTGTAAAATCTCTTGACGGTTGCTTCATTCTCTTCAGTCATCGCAACAACAATGTCTCCATTATTGGCTGTATGCTGCTGTCTCACGATCACAAAGTCACCATCAAGAATTCCCGCTTCGATCATGCTGTCTCCGACAATTTCGAGCATGAAAACATGCTCATCTGATGGAAGAAGCTGTTCAGGAAAAGGAAAATACTCCTCAATATTTTCAACTGCCGAAATCGGAATCCCTGCTGTAACTTTTCCGACAAGCGGAAGGTTGACAGTATTTTTAGCAGGAATGGCAGGTTCATGTTCCTTCTGATTTAAAACTTCTATTGCTCTAGGTTTGGTAGGGTCCCTTCTGATTAAGCCTTTGCTTTCCAATCTCTCCAAATGTCCGTGAACGGTGGAGCTTGAAGCCAAGCCTACGGCTTTCCCAATTTCGCGTACAGATGGCGGGTAACCTTTTTTCTTCACTTCATCCTTGATGAAGTTTAATATCGCTTCCTGCCTTTTTGAAAGCTTGGACAATAATTTCACACCCTTTAATCTCTGTTATGAATTATCCATATTATAGCACGCGGTCATCCGTAATACAAACGGTTGTTCGAATTTTTGTTTGACACAAACGGATGTTCTGTTATAATCAATAGTAAATACGAACAAATATTCGGGGGGATGGATAAGCATGATTTTATTTATTAAAAAGCATTCTTTCCTTGCAATCTTTTTCATTGTTACCTGGATTATGGGAATTTTATTTATATTTCATCTTACAGAAGAAACACCTTCTACAGATAAACTCATGGGAAGCGGAGAGCCATTTGTTGATCAGCAGAAAAGCAGCCAAGGGATCATTCTGAATCATCAAGAGGTGATAGAATAACAGAATAAGGTAAAGAAGGGGAATGGTTATGAGAGCAATCATTTACTGCAGGGTAAGCACCGAGAAGCAGGCACAGGAAACTTCTTTAAAAAGGCAGGAAGAAGAGCTGTCAGCTGCGGCCGATAGGTGGGGCTTTCAAATTGAGGCGATTATTCATGATACATCCAGCGGCTATAACCTGGAACGCCCCGGCTTGATGGATATGCTGGAAAAGATTTCTTCAGGCGGGATCCATGCGGTCCTTATCCAAGATGAGACGAGGCTGGGAAGGGGCAATGCCAAGATTGCCCTCATGCATTTTCTTTATAAAGAACAAATTAAGTTATATTCCATTGCAAATGATGGTGAACTTCAGCTGTCTGAAACGGATTCGATGTTATTAAGCATCATCGGAATGATAGAAGAATATCAGCGAAAGTTACATAATATCAAGATAAGGCGAGGCATGAAAAGAGCTGTAGCAAAAGGGTACCGTCCCGAACATCATCTGAAAAATCGGGGCAATGTGAATGGAAGAGAACGAAAAGATGTCCCTGTATCCGAAATTGTCCGTCTCAGAAAAAACCAGTTGACATTTGAAGAAATTGCTTCGGTGATGAGAGGCTTCGGATATGATGTTTCCAAAGCCACCGTCCATAGAAGGTATCAGGAATACATAGAAAGTACGTCGACTCCTGATCAATCATGAAATGCATCTTCCTTCATTGTTTTTCATTGCTATTTCTAGTAATATAACTAGGAAGAACGAAAACAAAGGAGTTTTTTTATGCTTTCAAAAGAAAAACTCGATCGGATCAATCACCTGGCAAAAAAAGCAAAGACAACCGGTTTAACAAAAGCCGAAGCGAAAGAGCAGTCCAAGCTCAGAGGTGAATATTTGCAGTCCTTCCGGGCCTCGATGAGACAGACGATTGAGAATGTACGGGTATTTGACCCAAACGGAGAAGAGGTTACTCCAGCCAAGCTGCGTAACATCCAACAAAATAAAAGGTTTCATTAATAAAAAGAAGCAGGTACTCTGACAAGAACTCCTGCTTCTTTTTATAGATTTTGCTGAAAAAGTTGTGTATTTTTATCATTATCTTTATGATAAAGGTATTGAATTTATGGGAAAGGAAGAATAAAGATGGCAGATCATGTAAAAGAACTTGACGCATTAGCGATCAATACAATCAGGACACTGTCGATTGATGCAATCGAGAAGGCAAATTCAGGGCATCCGGGGCTCCCGATGGGAGCAGCGGCCATGGGTTATACTTTGTGGACAAAACATATGAAACACAACCCTAAAAACCCCGATTGGTTTAACAGGGACCGCTTTATTTTGTCTGCAGGACATGGGTCCATGCTTTTATATAGTTTGCTTCATTTGTCAGGCTATGATGTCACCATGGATGATATAAAACATTTTCGGCAATGGGGCAGCAGAACTCCAGGGCATCCGGAGTATGGATATACGCCTGGAGTAGAAGCAACAACAGGGCCGCTCGGGCAAGGGGTTGGAATGGCTGTCGGCATGGCTATGGCTGAGAGCCATCTTGCAAGTATTTATAATAAAAAGGATTTTAATATCATCGATCATTATACATATGCATTATGCGGGGACGGAGACCTCATGGAGGGTGTCGCCTCTGAAGCAGCTTCTCTTGCCGGCCATTTAAAACTGGGCAAACTGATTATGCTTTATGACTCCAACGATATCACGCTGGATGGAGATCTTTCCCAATCATTTTCTGAGGATGTGGGTAAACGGTTTGAAGCCTATGGATGGCAGTATATCCGTGTGGATGACGGGAATGATGTTAGAGCCATTGAGAATGCCATTCAAGAAGCAAAAGAGGATCAATCCCGGCCAACATTAATTGAAGTGAAAACCATTATTGGATATGGATCTCCCAATAAGTCCGGAAAATCTGCTGCACATGGAGCTCCGCTCGGTGAAGCTGAAATGAAACTAGTCAAAGAATATTATAAATGGACATACGAGGAAGATTTTTACGTCCCGGCCGAGGTATATGATTATTTTGAACAAACGGTCGTGAAGAGCGGTGGAGAGCTAGAAGAAAAGTGGAATCAGCTATTTGAGGAATACAAGACTTCTTATCCTGGGTTGGCAAAACAACTCGAAATATCCATGCAAGGTAAGCTTCCTGAAAACTGGGATAAGGAGATCCCGGTTTATGATGAAGGGGAAAGCTTGGCAACACGAGCTTCCGGCAGCGAAATATTAAATGGCATTGCAAAGAATGTGCCGTCACTGTTTGGAGGGGCTGCGGACTTGGCCAGCTCAAACAAAACAATGATCAAAGGGGAACACGATTTTAGCTCCGACCGCTATGACGGGAAGAATATTTGGTTTGGTGTTCGTGAATTCGGAATGGGTGCTGCTTTAAACGGCATGGCCCTGCACGGAGGAGTGAAAGTGTTCGGAGGTACATTCTTCGTCTTTTCCGATTATCTCCGCCCTGCGATCCGACTGGCTGCGTTAATGGAAGTTCCGGTTACCTATGTGTTCACACATGACAGTATTGCGGTTGGAGAAGACGGCCCGACGCACGAGCCGATTGAGCAATTGGCTTCATTAAGGGCGATGCCTGGACTATCCGTTATCAGGCCCGCAGATGCAAACGAAGCAGCTGCTGCATGGAGAGCAGCCATTGAATCACAGAATCAACCGACTGCATTGGTATTGACCAGACAAAACCTGCCAACACTGCCGGAGACGGACCGAAAGGCGAAAACAGGGGTTGAAAAAGGGGCATACGTTTTATCTCCTTCGAAAAAAGAAAAGGCCGATGTTCTGCTGCTGGCAACCGGATCGGAAGTTCAGCTAGCCTTTGAAGCTCAAAAAACACTGTCAGCAGAAGGGATAGACGCTGCTGTAGTAAGCATGCCTTCCTGGGACCGGTTTGAAAAACAATCGGAGGAATATAAGCAGTCTGTTTTACCCCGTACGGTAAAAAAGCGTTTGGCCATCGAAATGGGATCTTCCCTGGGTTGGGAACGGTACACCGGGGATGAAGGGGCTGTAATGGCCATTGATCGCTTCGGTGCTTCAGCTCCTGGAGGAAAAGTTATTGAAGAGTATGGCTTTACAGTTGAACGTGTAGTCCAAAATGTTAAAGATCTCCTTAAATAAATGATATATCTATTAGAGGGGGGAGCCTGTGAGGGCACCCTCTTTTCTTATCTGCTTTTTTACGCCTCGTTCTTTTTCTTTTTATTTGCGCTGTGATTAAAAAAATCTCATAATGGTACTAACCGTTTTTTGTTGAAGAAATAGAAAAACTTTTACATTTACAGTAATTGACAAACTTTTCACAAACCTTTTCTTATAATGGGGAGTAAACTGGCATTGGAGTGAAGAGCCATGATGAGAACTTATTTTATTTATCTGATTAAAGATGAATTTGCGGATTACTTTTATGGCCGGGAAAGCCGCTTCTATCAATTATTTGCAGGCAGTCATTCATCAAGTGGAGATCTGGAAGAAATTATACATAAACAAATAGAGTATATTACGGAGCCTTTGCCATATTTGGATCTACACAAATTATTTTCACAATATGCCAAGGATCAATCGATTTATATAAAAGGAAAGGTATACTGCATGGGGCAGGCAAAAGAAAAAAACGGCGCTGAACTGGCCATTGAAGAGGAGTGGCTTCAGTTAAATGCCTGGGGAGGGTTTGAATCCGAGACGATCTTTTTTGAGGTGCTCCGCCAGTTTGATGGCCATTTCTTCGCGGTTGATATAGAAAATGAAAGATACGGTTGGATTAAACCGGTAAAAGAAAGAAAATACATATGAAATCACACGCAGGTATTGTATAATATTCGGGGATTCAGTAAACTGAAGTGAGACAACTAGAAGGAGGAATAGTAGGATGGTTTGGCAATTGGTATTAACGGGTGCGATTGCTCTATTGGCCGGTGTGGCCTTAGGATTCTTTATCGCCCGTAAATATATGATGGACTACCTAAAGAAAAATCCGCCGATCAATGAACAAATGTTACGTATGATGATGATGCAAATGGGAATGAAACCTTCACAGAAAAAGATCAACCAGATGATGACCATGATGAAGAAGAACATGGATACAAAATAGCATTAGTATCATTGGTTTTAAAGGGATTTGAGAAGGGATAGCAATTCTTTATTCTTAGCCACTTGATCTGTATATTGCAGAGGGAGTGGCTTTCTCATGTTGTGTAAGATGAGCAATTAAAAAATACGATGTAAATTTGATAATTAAATTTTCTGATAGCTGGTGGATATCATTGGTTTGGTATCCACCTTTTTTAGGCATTCTAAAGTTATAATCCTAGTAGTTGAGCAAAAAATCGAACCATTGCGTACAATGTTGGTGTTTAAAAAAATGAAATTGGTTATTAATCTTTATAAAAAAAGCCGGCATTTTGATCGCAGCCGGCTTTTTTTATGTCAATTGATCGTAGGTTCAACATCATTGGATAAGATGTTGCCATATTCATTCAGTAATATGTCAAGTTCTTGGCTGTATTTCAAAGCAATCTGAGACGTGAGACCAACATGTTTTGTTACTTCAAATAATTCTTCCCGTTTTCTCTCAATTTCCTCGATGAGAACTTCTTTCATTTGGAGATTCTTCCCTTCGTGAAATGCTTCTCTAAGTTATATTTTAATTATATATGGTCCATAAGTATTATATCAAAATTATATCAGATATTTCTATCTTTTGTTTAAAATTCATTCACTATTTTTCGATGAAATACGAGCTGTTTTTTTGACGGATCTACAAAAACATTGGTTTCTCCCCATTGCCATCCAACCAGGGAACTAGATTTTTTGCTTTGTCTGTTTAAATCCGGGTATTCGGCAGACTTATATCTGTAAAGAGAAGATCTGTGAAATGCAGGCAGATGCTACTGGCGTCTATGATAGCTTGATCAGCCTTTTTACCTTGTGATGCCTGAGAAGTGTGGTGTCTGAGTATAAAAGAACACGTAGGATGACTCTTGGACCCGGCCGCAAGCGAATCAAGAGAGGATCACAATGTTCGTCTAAAGATTCAATAATTAAAACACCTTCCCTCCGGTTATTGCATGTACGTGCCTAGTAGATATCCGAAAAAAGCCAGAAGGATTCCGCAGGCATAGCTTAAAAAGAAGTATAAGGAAAATAGAAGATATTGCTTGTTTTCAAGCTGTTGTATGAGTTCTATTGTACAAGTGGAAAAAGTGGTATAGGATCCCAAAAAGCCCGTGCCCATGAAAAGAATCCAATTCGACGCAGGCATCATTCCCATCAACAGGCCCAATACAAGACTTCCGGAAAGGTTAACAAAAATTGTTCCTCGAGGAAACCCTCTTTTGTCCGGATTCAACAGATTTGATAAGAAATATCTGATGATCGAACCTGCAAAGCCGCCTAAAGCCACATATAGTATACTCATTATTTAACGTTCCTTTTGCTGAAATATTTTCTGCCCGATAAATATCCAAAGCCTGCCAGAAGTAATCCCAAACCCGCACTGAGCAGTATGTATGCCCCGGCCATAAGGAAAGATCCAGACTCGTATAACTGGATGGTTTCCATACTGAATGTTGAAAATGTGGTCAGCGATCCAATCATTCCCGTTCCTAGGCCCAACATCACTTTTTTAGAAATGAATCCTGTTTTTTCATTTAGTCCCGTCAGATATCCAAGGCTGAAGCATCCTGCCATATTGGCAGAAAAGGTGCCAATGGGAAAACCCCCAGCCCATAAGGCCATTGTATAGAGACTGATCAGATATCTCATTATACTTCCGGCTATTCCGCCAATGCCTACAACCATATAATTCATGGATCATCACCTGGTTAAGAAAAATAGAAAGCTTCCTTCTAGGAGGAAGCTTCAAATAGATGTTCATAAGGGGAAATATCAATGTTTAATTCATCCAGTTTTTTCCGGAGGAATTTGTGATCCCTCTTGGGTGTTGCCAATATATATCCTTGTAAAATAATATCCAAATCCATCTGCTTAGCATTTTGTTCGAGAGCCACTTGTCCAATCTTTCCGGCTATTTTCTGCTTGGCTACATCACGGAACAGTTCCGGCACAGGGCTGACCAATTCGTTCAGCAAATGTATTTGTTCTTCTGTCCAAAGGTCTTTTGTCTTCTCTATATAATATTCTTCCCAATCCAGATCCGATTTACCATCTTCCTTTGGAAGGCGCTTGAGAAACTTTCGAAACATGAAAAAACCGCCGATTCCAAAGAGTGTAATCATAACAATAACCCATAGCAGAATAAAAGCTAAAAACCAACCATCCAGCATTTCTTTCCCTCCTGATTTAAAGGGCCTTCGCCTATTCCTATTATAGCCAATTAAAAAAGGAGGTGACAAGCGGATCGGCCATGAAATAAGACAACGCTATACATCTATGATTATTTTTTCCTGAAAGGGTATCCTTTTTGATCATGAACAGCTATATGAAGGGTGAAAGGGGGTGATTCGATTGGCAAGCGCATTCCTGAAATCATCCAGGCTGAGATTGGTTTTCGAGATTGATTCGGATGATATGGATAAGCCCATTTACAGGAACAGAGTTTTCAACAACATCCGCCGGGATTCCACTACAGATGAACTTTACATGGCAGCACAGGCGATTGGGGCCCTCTCCCGGCACCCATTGTGGGCAATTGAGCGAAACGACAGCTATGATATTGACGCCTAATGATCTCTAATGTCGGTAAGGAGGTGAAGAGGTGAAAACATTGGAATTGCATTTTTTGACAAGCGAGGGGAAAACTGCAAGGCTGGCCATTGAAGATCCGCAGGAGCCGGTAAATCCGGTGGAAGTGAAAAATGCTATGCAATCAATCATTGATGCAGGTGTGTTTATGGACAGCGAAGGACATCCCTATGAAGAAATCAAAACCGCCAGGCTTGTTGAGAGGACAGTAACAGAGTACACATTGGAGTAGACCGAAGAGGCTTGGCTTTGGCCAAGCCTTTTAATTGAACAAGGAGGCAGTATATATGGAGCACATGATACCCTTCATCAGTGAAGTAGGATTTCCGGCACTCGTTACTTTTTATTTACTATACCGGATCGAAACGAAACTGGAAGATGTTGTACAATCCATTCAAAGCCTTCCGGAGAAATTGTAACGAAGCAGTGAGTGCAGGCAGAAACAAAGGATTTTTATTCAGGATAACCCGAAATACGGAGAGTAAATAAAACCCGCTCTGCAAAATAAAAAACATTTCCCCGAACGGATGGTGAGCCTCCTCGTGTGGTTGTACTGAGGGGTCTCACCGAATCAAGATATCAGGGGCTACCCACTTTTTCTTAAATGATTAATGAATGAAGCCCATCATTTGCTATAATAATAGATATTTATAAGAAACAGGGTGATAGGGTTGAAGATCATACATACAGCTGACTGGCATCTGGGTAAGCTGGTCCATGGGGTATATATGACAGAACAGCAAGAAGCTGTTTTGGATCAGTTTGTCCAGCTTGTCTCCAGTGAAAAGCCTGATGCTGTCATTATAGCCGGTGATTTATATGACCGTTCCGTTCCTCCGGTTGAAGCTGTCCAGCTATTGGAAAAAGTACTGTTTCGTATAAATGTAGAGCTCCATACACCGATTCTGGCTATTTCCGGAAATCATGACAGTGCAGAGCGTCTGGCCTTTGGTTCATCCTGGTACCGGCATAGCGGTTTTTATTTGAATGGGAAAATAGAAAGTTGTTTGGAGCCTGTTCGGATTCAGGATGTCAATTTTTATTTGGTCCCTTACACGGAGCCCGGCGTGGTCCGTGACTTTTTCCAGGATTCGAGTATCCATTCGCATCATGACGCTATGAATCGGATTACTTGGGAGATTGAGAAAAATATGGATCCTGATGCAGTAAATATACTGGTGTGCCATGCCTTCGTACTGGGCGGAAAAACAACTGATTCAGAAAGAATTTTATCTGTCGGGGGTTCAGGATGTATAGGGTCGGATTGTTTCAGCCCATTTACGTACACAGCGCTGGGGCACTTGCATAGTCCAGATGCGATTCATCATGATTCTATTCGTTATTCGGGTTCACTGCTTAAGTATTCTTTCTCTGAGGCAAAGCAGAGAAAGAGTGTTTCGGTCATCAACATTGAATCAAACGGTCAGCTTACTATAAAAGAAAGAGGGCTCACTCCCCGTTTGGATATGAGGGAGATTACCGGATACATAGAAGAGTTATTAGATCCGGCTTTTTACGAAAATCAAAAGCTGGACGACTATCTGAAAGTCACTTTATTGGATGAGGGTGCACTGCTGGACCCCATCAATAAGCTGCGGGCTGTTTATCCGAACATTCTTCACTTAGAGCGGAAAATTGATCGAGTGGATTCGGCAAAAAAACAGACTCTCCAAATGGTGCAAAGTGAGAGAAAAACAGAGCTCGATCTTTTTGAAGATTTTTATCGTGAAATGACAACAAGTGATTTTACAGAAGAAAAACAAAAGTTAATGGAAGAAGTCATTGACGATGTTCGCAAGGAAGTGATCCTTGTATGAGGCCTTTACAATTAACCATGCAGGCATTTGGTCCATATGCAGGAGAAGAAACTATTGATTTTACTCAGTTGGAAAACCGGACCATGTTTGTCATATCCGGAAAAACAGGTGCCGGTAAAACTTCTATTTTTGATGGGATCAGCTTTGCGATTTATGGGAAAGCCAGCGGCGAAGATCGCATGGGAAGTGATTTGCGCAGCCACTTTGCAAAAGATGATGTTCCGACAGAAGTATCGCTGACTTTTCAGCTAAAAGACCAAATCTATCATATTTGGAGAGCTCCTCAACAAGAAAAAAAGAAGTCAAGAGGAGAGGGTTATACCATTGTCAATGCAAAAGCAGAGCTATATATTTTGGAAGATTCAGGTGAAAAAAAACTCCTGGCTGCCAATGTTCGTGAGACGGATGAGAAAATTAAAGAAATCATCCAGCTGGATGCAAATCAATTTCGGCAAATTTTAATGATTCCCCAAGGAGATTTCCGAAAGCTTCTTACATCAGACAGTAAAGAAAAAGAAGCCATCCTGCAGAGACTGTTCCATACAGAAGCATATAAAAAAATAGAAGATCGATTGAAAGACAAGGCCGGGTTGCTTAAAAGCGAAGTGGAAAGCGGAATCGAACAAAGGAGCCGGCTGTTAAAAAGTGTTTTTACAAATGGACACGAAGAGCTGGAGGCGGCACTGGCTGAGAAGATACCAAGTGATACGGCCGTTCTCCCTTTGCTGAATGAGGTCACCGAAGACATGAAGAAAGCATACCGGCAATTGGAGAAAAAAATAGAGTCCAAACAAAAAGAACGAGATGAAGTTAAAAGAAAAGTTAACGAAGCAGAAAATATCTTAAATGAAATGAATACTCGTGATGAACTAAAGAAGAAAAAGTCCAAATTAGACGGGGAAAAGAGGATGATAGACGAAAAAAAACAAACTGTAATCCTTGCCAGGCGCGCCGCTCATTTGGAACATCAGGAAAATATATGTAAACGTCTAAAAAAAGAAATAGATGAAAAAGAACGGAAGAAGAGTCGTCTGGAAGAAACATTCATACAAACTGAACAAGCAAGCAGGTCAGCAGAAGAAAAGCTAAGGGTTGAAGAGAAAAACAAAAGCAAAAGAGAACACCTGCATGCTGAATTCATGAGACTGGATCATCTGCGAGATGCCGTTTTGTCATTTTCAAATAAAAAGGCGGATCTTTTGCGATTAGAAAATGATATAAGAAAATATCGCAGCGAGCTGGAAAAAGGCAAGATCCGGGTAACAGAGTGGGAAGAGAAGATAGACAAGGAACAAAAACATCTTCAAGTCCTTCGAGACCTTCAAGACCAAAACGTCCAGTTAAAAGAGGAGCTGCTGAGACACCGGCAACTACTTAACGAAGTCAATCAATTGGATGAAATCTTGGAAAAGAAACAATCCGCACAACAATTCCTCAATCAAAAGGAAAAAGAGCTGACTCTGGCTCAAGCCAGAGCAAATGATGCGATGGCTGTCCTAAAACAAATAGAGGAGAAATGGCATGCCGAACAAGCGGCCATTCTGGCCAAAGGTTTATCTATGGGTGAGCCATGCCCTGTTTGCGGATCGTCTGATCACCCTTCACCGGCGTCTTTCACTGGCAGCCACATCAGTGAGGATGATTATGAATCGGCAAAAAAGGATGTCCAACGTATAGAGAGGCATTTGGCTGATGTACAGCAAGAATGGATGAAAGCAAAAGCGGATTTTGATATGTTAAACGAATCGGCAGTGGAAAAATCCGAGATGATTACACAGCACTGGCCTGAAGTGGTTATAGAGAGTATACCATCTTTATTGCTGGAGCTGCAGGAAAAGGAAAACCGAATGGCCGGCCGCTTGCAGGCCAATACAGAAAGAACAGAAACCATTCCTAAAATAGAGTCGGCAATTACACAGCTCACAAAAGATGTCAAAGAGCTGAAAGGAAAGCTGGAAGGGATTGCTGAAAAGGAAAGAACATCCTCCAATGAATACCTGGAAACAAGAGCAGCTCTTCAAAGTCTTACACTTCATCTTCCGAATGGCGTTCAGACAAAAGAACAATTTGATAAGAGATTAACAGAATTGCAACTTCAAATTAAACAATATGATACCGCACTGGCGGAAGCACAGGAAACTTTTACAAAGATGACAGAACAGCTGGCAACTCAAAGAGCATCGATTGAAAGCATGAGAGAAGATATAGAGAACATTCAAAGCTCTCTTCTAAAAGAGAGAGAAAAATTTCTGGAGCAGCTTCATCAGGAAGGATTCTCTTCTTATGGGCAATATACAAATGCCAAAAAAGATGAGAGATGGATTCAAACAGCCGAAGAAGAAATAAAAATATTCGGTGAGGAATTCAGAGCTGTCACCGAGCTTTTAAACGATTATGAAGAGCGTTTAAAAGAGGTGGACCGTCCTGATATGGCGAAGCTTGAAGAGGCATTTAAAGAGCAAGAAAATATACTTCTGGCCTTAAATAGCCAATATTCCGGCTTAATGATGAATATCCGGAGAAACGAGGAAGTTCAAATAAGTGTTGACCAACTAAATCAGCAGATTAAAGAAAAGGAAAAGAAATACGAACTGATTGGTCATCTGTCCGATATTACAAAAGGAAAAAATGCTTTTAAATTAACATTTGAACGATATGTCCTGGCATCATTTTTAGATGATATTCTCTCTGCCGCGAATCATAGACTGGCGAAAATGACGAGCGGGCGCTATCAGCTTTTAAGAAAGAAGGAACGTTCCAAAGGAAATGTTCAAAGCGGATTGGAGCTGCTTGTCTTTGACCAGTATACAGGCCAGGAACGCCATGTTAAAACATTATCCGGCGGTGAAAGTTTTAAAGCAGCTCTCTCACTTGCTCTGGGACTGGCGGATGTCGTACAGGAGTATGCGGGGGGTGTTTCATTGGAGACCATGTTTATTGATGAAGGCTTCGGCACCTTGGATCCCGAATCTTTGGACCAGGCCATAGAGGCCTTGATGGAAATACAAAGTACGGGTAGACTTGTTGGGATTATATCTCATGTTCCGGAATTGAAAGAAAGAATTGATGCACGGCTGGAAGTGAAGGCTGGCCAAAGCGGAAGCAGTACCGAATTTGTTTTTTTATCATAATAAGGAGGAATCTTCTTGGATAAAACTTTTTTTATTGCAACTCAAATATTTGGGTGGTTTATCGCCATTAGTCTGGCGGTGTTTGCCTTCTTTGCCTTTAGGTTACATTATCCTTTTATCGGCATTTTGTTGATTCTAATTTTTATCGGTTCGTGCATAGTAAATATAATGTTCAGAAAAAAATGGATAGAAACGTCATAAATGCTTGACAGCAAACTATTAATATGTTGAGCAAATAAACTTAAGCTGCTTTGGAAACCATGGACCATGTTTTCCGAGCAGCTTTTTTTGATAAAAAAAAGACGTCACATCTGTGCCTTTTTTGATGTTTCTGTAGAAACACAGCTCTTTCAATGATCTAAGTACATAAAATAATTGATAATTATTATCAATAAACAAAAAGAGAAAATGATTTATTATCCCATTTTCACAAGGATAATATTAATAATCATTATCAATTAGATTAAAACTTTCTCAATTATAAGTTGACTGCACGTAACCATTTTAATATAATAATTATATAATAATTATTATAAATTATTAGCGCTCGTCATCCATCTTTAAAGGAGGTGCCAAATGAATCCAGGAATACAAACTGCCCATAGTGAAGGTTCTTTTTCCCAACTGAGCGTATTGGACAGATTAAAGGTTCATGGTGAATTATTGGCAGCCGCAGTTAGCGGGTTGCTGATCGTCATTGCTTGGCTCCTTGATAAAAATGGCGCTGAGACAACTTCAATTATGGTTTATATATCAGCTTATATGATTGGTGGATTTGCAAAAGCCAAGGAAGGCATTCAAGATACCATTCACCAAAAAGAATTCAACGTCGAACTGCTGATGATTTTGGCAGCGATTGGTTCGGCAATCATCGGTTATTGGGCTGAAGGAGCTATCTTGATTTTTATTTTTGCACTGAGTGGTGCCTTGGAAACCTACACGATGAACAAGAGCCAAAAGGAAATATCATCATTAATGAAATTGCAGCCTGAAGAAGCATGGCTGATCAAAGAAGGTGATGTAAAGAGGGTTCATGTTTCTGAGCTGGATGTGGGTGACTTAGTACTTATCAAACCTGGAGAGCGGGTGCCCTCTGATGGAAAGATTGTCAATGGAATCACCACTGTGGATGAAGCAGCAATCACAGGTGAATCATTGCCGGTTACCAAGGGTTTAGATGAAGAGGTATATGCAGGTACATTAAACATGAATGGTTCCATTACCATGGAGGTTACCAAACCTAATCATGCTACTTTATTTCAAAAAATTATTGAATTGGTCCAGTCAGCCCAAAGTGAAAAGTCGCCTTCACAGCTTTTTATTGAACGGTTTGAAGGACGTTATGTCAAAGTTGTCTTGCTGGCTGTATTCATCATGATGTTTCTTCCTCATTATGTTTTGGGGTGGACCTGGAATGAAACATTTTACCGGGCCATGATCCTTTTGGTCGTCGCATCACCTTGTGCTTTGGTTGCTTCAATCATGCCTGCAACCCTGTCGGCTGTTTCCAATGGGGCGAGAAAAGGAATCCTTTTTAAAGGAGGCAACCATTTGGAACAGCTGGCTCATGTCAAAGCGATTGCCTTTGACAAAACGGGTACTTTGACAAAAGGGCAGCCCGAAGTAACCGATGTGATTGTCAGAAATGGAATGGATGAAAGTGAAGTTTTGCAAGCAGCGGGTTCCATAGAATGGCACTCAAACCATCCGCTTGCTAAAGCGATTGTAGCGTACACACAATCAAAGGGTGCAGAGGAATTTCAGCAGGTACATCAATTAAAGGATATACCAGGCAAAGGAATTCAGGCAACCATCAATCAAGTGGTATGGAAAATGGGGAATGTTGAATTCATGGATCGTACAGCACTGGATGCAAATGCTTTGTTACAGGCAGAAACATTACAAGCTGAGGGAAAGACCATCGTTTATATTCAAAAAGGTGAACATTGGGCTGGCATGATTGCTTTGACGGATGTGATCCGGCGAGAAACAATCCGCACAATCAGACTATTGAAAAAGCAAGGGGTCTATTCCATCATGCTTACAGGAGACAACAAGACTACGGCCCAAGCCATTGCTGCAGAAAGCAAAATAGATGACTATATAGCTGGATGCCTGCCTGAAAATAAAGTCAAGCATATCAGTACGCTTCAATCCACATACGATTCTGTGGCCATGGTGGGAGACGGTATTAACGATGCCCCTGCCCTTGTCACAGCAAATGTTGGTATAGCCATAGGCAATGGGACGGATGTTGCTTTGGAAACGGCAGATGTAGTTCTGATGAAAAATGATTTAAGCCGGATTCCAGAGGCGATTCAGCTGTCTAAAAGAATGAACAGGATTATTAAGCAAAATATTTATTTTTCCATTGGCGTGATTTTTTTGCTGATCATGTCGAACTTTTTCCAATTTATTGATTTGCCGCTGGGGGTTATTGGACATGAAGGGAGTACGATCCTTGTCATATTAAATGGTCTTCGGCTATTGAAATCATGAGTATCTTCACGTTCCGCAAGGAGCGTTTTTTTTTTGCTCTTTTATGGGAGGGGCAAACTGATAAACCATATTTCCATTCTAAACCTTTCTATTTGCAATTATAAAGACCCTCTTTTTTCACAAGGTGAAAAGATACCATCATTCAAAGGACCTCGTTGATTTATAATGGATGTAAGGAAACCAACAGGACGTCACTTTGCTGACAGTAATCGGCGGCTGTCTTAACATCGTTTGCCAAAAAACATCGCATGGTCATTTGATCATTTTGTTCCGGGGCAGGGAAACGTCCATTCAAAAAATATGACAAATTCATTAAACTTTTAGTTTAATAAAGCAAATGAGAAAAATTCTCAATTATTCTATTGACGGAATAGCGGCTGATGATATAATGAAGATAAGCCTAAGTGATAATGATTATCAATTCCTCCAGAAATTTACATAGAAAACGTTGGTGTATGGTTCGTGAAACTAAAAATTTTAATTCCCTTAATGGTGATATTATCCATTCTTTCATTATTTATAGGAGTCAGCAATATTTCTCCAGTGGATCTGCTGGACTTTAATTCGGAAGACACTCAAGTCTTTTTGATCAGCAGGCTGCCAAGGCTGGCAGCAATCATTCTTGCAGGTGCAGGAATGAGTATTGCAGGTTTAATTATGCAGCAGTTGAGCCGCAACAAATTTGTTTCACCAACCACAGCGGGAACGCTGGACGCCACCAGATTGGGAATTCTTGTCTCCATGCTGCTGTTTGCCAATGCCGGTATGCTTGAAAGAATGGCGATTGCTTTTGTGTTTGCCCTTGCAGGTTCTTTGTTGTTTATGCAGATTCTTGATCGCATTAAATTTAAAGACGCTATTTTTATCCCGCTTGTCGGGCTTATGTTCGGCAACATCCTGTCGTCGGTTACTACATTTTTTGCCTATCGGGCAAATGTCATACAAAATATGTCCGCGTGGCTGCAGGGTGACTTTTCCATGATTATGAAAGGTCGCTACGAACTGCTGTATATAAGCATCCCGGTCATCTTACTGGCGTACTTATATGCCAACCGATTTACTGTAGCGGGAATGGGGGAGGATTTTGCTAAGAATCTCGGACTCTCTTATAAACGGATTCTCCATATCGGGCTGATTCTGGTAGCTCTGATTACCACGACTGTTGTACTGACAGTAGGGATGATTCCGTTTCTTGGATTGATTATCCCAAATATCGTCTCTATCTTTAAAGGTGATCATCTGCGAAAAACATTGCCGCATACAGCTTTGCTTGGAGCAATTTTTCTGTTGCTCTGCGACATTCTGGGGCGCGTCATCATCTATCCTTACGAAATCTCCATCAGTCTGATGGTTGGTATCATTGGCAGCGGTATATTTTTATATTTGCTTTTCAGGAGGAGAGCCTATGCGTAATTCAGTAAAACTTGGGTTCCTCTTCCTGATTGCCGCCGGATTTTGTTGTCTGTATCTGTTCCATGATTTAAAAGGGAGTTTTGATTATGCGCTTCCCCGTCGGGGAATTAAGCTGCTTGCAATGGCGATTACAGGAGCTGCCATTGCCTATGCAACCGTGATTTTTCAGACGATTACACATAATCGGATATTGACTCCGAGTATCATGGGGCTGGATTCATTATATTTATTGATTCAGACATTTATCATATTCTTCTTGGGTTCCGATCATGTGACGGTCGTCAATAAACAAGTGAATTTTCTTTTATCCGTTGCAGCAATGGTTATTTTCGCTCTTCTCTTATATAAGTTCCTGTTTAAAAAAGGCCAGCAGTCAATATACTTTCTGCTCTTAATCGGAATCATTGTCGGTACTTTCTTTGAAAGTATCAGCACCTTTTTACAAGTTTTGATAGATCCCAATGAATTTATGATTGTTCAGGATAGAATGTTTGCCAGTTTTAATAATGTGAACGGGGATCTTGTCTGGTTGTCTCTCTTATTTATACTTGCTGTTTTTGCTGCAGGATGGCGTTCGATCAGCCATCT
This sequence comes from Siminovitchia sediminis, assembly GCF_042680885.1. Taxonomy (NCBI): domain Bacteria; kingdom Bacillati; phylum Bacillota; class Bacilli; order Caryophanales; family Bacillaceae; genus Siminovitchia; species Siminovitchia sediminis. Next base: position 81,707 of record NZ_JBHUEO010000002.1, read on the forward strand.
GGATGTGATGTCACTCGGAAGGGATACGGCCATTAACTTGGGTGTTTCTTATGATAAGACAGCCAGGCAAATGCTCATTTTGACAGCCATACTAATTTCGGTTTCCACTGCACTTGTCGGTCCGATTACTTTTTTTGGCTTGATCGTTGCCAACCTGGCGTATCAGTTTTTCCGCACTTATAAGCATCGCACACTTATAAGTGGAGCAATTCTGCTAAGTATTATTGCTCTTATTGGAGGCCAGTGGGCAGTCGAACGAATATTTACTTTTTCAACTACCCTGAGTGTCATTATAAACTTTGTCGGCGGAGTGTATTTCCTCTATTTATTGCTGAAGGAGAGTAGATCAACATGATAGAAGTCATGGGGCTATCCAAATTTTACGGTAAAACAAAAGTGGTTGAGGATGTTTCGGTTAATATTCACAGGGGAAAGATCACATCTTTTATCGGACCTAACGGTGCTGGTAAATCTACGTTGCTTTCTATGGTCAGCCGCCTTTTGGATGCTGATACCGGTGAGGTTCTGCTGGATCAGCAAAATATGAAAAAAATGAAATCCAATGATCTGTCCAAACGGGTTTCAATCTTGAAACAATCGAATTATATCAATGTGAAACTGACCATCCGTGAGCTTGTGTCTTTTGGGAGATATCCTTATTCAAAAGGGCGGCTTACAAATAATGATGAATTGATGATAGATCAGGCGATTCAGTACATGGCTTTGGAAGATATTCAGGATTCCTATCTGGATGAATTATCCGGGGGCCAGCGCCAGCGAGCTTTTATTGCCATGGTCATTGCGCAGGATACAGAATACATTTTACTGGATGAGCCGCTCAACAACTTGGATATGAAACATTCCGTTCAAATCATGAAAATTCTGAGAAAGCTTGTAGATGACCTGGGCAAAACAGTTGTCATTGTCCTGCATGATATTAACTTTGCTTCTGTTTATTCAGATCGAATTGTTGCCATGAAAAACGGCAGGGTCATCAAAGATGGGCCAACAGAAGAAATTATTCAATCCGATGCATTAAAAGAAATATATGATATGGATATTCCGATTAAAAATTTAAATAATTGCAGAATCTGCGTATATTTTAATTCATAGTCAAAGGAGCCTTACCCTTTATGAAAAAATGGATGTTGTTCTTTATGATTAGTATGGCCGTTGTAGTTTTTGCAGCATGCAACGGCGATGGCGGTGAAGAGAGCCAATCCGGCGACCAGGCAGACAGTTCATCGGACAGTATTACGATCAGCCATGAATATGGTGAAGTTTCTGTAAAGAAAAATCCGGAAAATGTGGTTGTATTTGATTTTGGCATTCTTGATACTCTTGATGAGCTGGGAGTAGAGGCCTCAGGCATTCCGCAAGCTACTGTACCTGAGTACCTGGATAAATATTCAAGCAGTGACTATATTAATGTTGGCAGCTTGAAAGAGCCGGATTTTGAAGCGATCCATGGAATGGAACCTGATGTCATCTTTATTTCCACTCGCCAATCTGAGCTTTATGATCAATTTTCAGAAATTGCTCCTACCGTTTATTTGGAGATTGATTATGAAAATTACATGGAGTCCTTTAAAACAAATATGGAAACATTAGGAAAAATCTTTGGGAAAGAAGAGCAAATTCAAGCTGAGCTTGAAGATATTGACAGCCGAGTGGCTGCAGCCCGGGAGAAAACGGCGGGTCTTGATCAAAAAGCCTTGATTGTTTTAGCAAATGAAGGAAAAGTTAGTGCCTATGGGCCAAGCTCCAGGTATGGATTAATCCACGATGTTTTCGGATTTAAACCAGCTGATGAAAATATAGAAGTATCTCAACACGGTCAAGGTATTTCCTTTGAATATATTTTAGAAAACAACCCTGACATTTTGTTTGTGATTGACCGAAATGCAGCATTGGATTCAGGTGCTGAACCGGCCAAAGCAACCATTGAGAATGACTTGGTAAAGAAAACCTCTGCCTATAAAGAAGGAAAGATCATTTATCTGGATGCCGATTACTGGTATTTATCGGGCGGAGGGCTGCAATCTATGAAAGCAATGATCACCAGTTTGGAAAATGCATACTGATGAAGATAAGGTCCGGATGGCAAGCCCGGGTGGATGGGCGAATTCCTCCATCATCACAATGCAGGCCTGCAAGAGTGGTTCCAGCCAATTTATTGGCTGGAACCACTCTTTTATTTATAGGAAATTGTCCCGCCCGCTTCCGGAAAAATAATGTCAACTGGGCATTTTCTGTATTTGTTTCAGGCATAGTTCTTGACAACTCTTATATTCCAATATCTAATGGGGAATGAAAGGAGATGCCCAGATTGATGAAACTAAGTATCATTGACCAGGCGCCCATTTCTTCAGGGCAGACTCCAAGAGAGGCATTAATGAATTCTGTACAATTAGCACAAGTAGCTGAAAGTCTTGGATACACAAGGTATTGGATTGCTGAACATCATAATTTGCCGGGGCTTGCCTGTCCGGCACCTGAAGTTATGCTCGGATTGATAGGGGGACAAACGAATTCGATTCGAATCGGTTCAGGTGCTGTTTTGCTTCCTCACTATAGACCTTATAAAGTGGCAGAGTTGTTCAATATGCTGGCAACTTTATTCCCCGGCAGAGTAGATATTGGAATCGGCCGGGCACCCGGGGGTTCCGCAGAGGCTTCCAATGCCTTGTCTGAAAACTTTCTGCAAAATGTGTGGAAGCTTCCTGAACGTTTGGATGAATTGTTGTTATATCTCTATGATGCCGCCCCTCCAGAAAACGAACACGCAAAACTATCGGCATCTCCTGTACCAAAAATCATGCCTGATCCATGGCTTTTGGGAACCAGTGAAAAAAGTGCTGCACTGGCTGCAGAAAAGGGACTGGCATATAACTTTGGGCAATTTATGAGTGACCAAGAAGGAATTTCCATTGTCCGCCACTATGTAGACAGCTTTCAGCAGTCAATAACTACCCCGCAGCCAAAGGTGACTGTAACAGTCTCTGCTGTTTGTGCAAAAACATCAGAACAGGCAAAAGAGATTGCAGCATCCTCCATCATATGGTCAATACAAAGAGATAAAGGGGAAGGAAACGAAGGGATCCCAACCATTCAGGAAGCTAAGGATTATCCATTGACGCTTAAAGAAAAAGACAAAGTAGACCAATGGATGGACAAAATGATTGTGGGTACCCCGGAAGCTGTGAGTGAAAAGCTGCTTCAAGTGAAAGAAACTTATGAGGCGGATGAGATAATGATTCATACAAACGTATACTCGCATAAGGACAGGATTCAATCCTATCGGCTGATCGCAGAGGCTTTACTAAACCCGAATAAGTCAGAATAATTTTCACGATTTGTTGGAAAATAATTAGAAAATAGCCGGGGAGTGAAGAAGATGGAGTTGAATCGTGTCAAGCAAATATTATCCTCATCCGCTGACATAGAGGTAACCTACAATGGTGTATCCGTTTGGATTGATAAACTAAACGAGGATGGAAAAACTGCTACAGTACATCTTCGGGGTGCAAATGATTTTGAAGAACGAAGTCATGTAGACATATCTGAGGTGAAGGAACAATAACTGCTATGAGGCTGTCTAAAAAAGCCCCTAAAATAAATCAGGAGGAGAAAACCGAATTATTTTTCTCCTCCTGATTTTACGTTTGACCGCCTTAGAAAGGGTGACTGATTATTTCAAAGCAGCTTTATTTTATTCTAGAGCAGGTTTTTTTGTTTCGGAAGTTTTTTTCTCCTTTTCCGGTTTAATGGCAATAAATGAAAGAATGGCCGCAATGAAACTCAGACCTGCCAAAACAATTACCATCCATTTACTTCCAAAATTCATTAAGATAGCAATGGCCGGAGGGCCTGCAGCTACACCCGCAAATCTCGTGGAACTGAAAATAGAAGTAATGGTGCCCCGCATCTCTTTTTTAATGCTTTGTGTTAATAGGGCATCTAGACAAGGTAAGGCTGCTCCGATACCCAGTCCGCTCAGTGAAAAAATAGCGATCAGAAAAATAAACTTCTCCGACATCATGGCAACAGCCATCATACTTCCCATCAAAACGATCCCAAAGAAAGACAGCCATTTCATTTTGCGAAGGCTATCTTTGATCCATTTACCGGCTGAGAAAGATGCAATGCACAGGACGGCAAGCGGAATGGCAAGGAGCAGACCTTTTTTGATTCCATCAAAGCCATATACATCTTCCAAAATGGACGATAAATAAAACAGCATGCCGAACAATACAAACATCAGGATGGCTCCTATTATAAAAACGGCTGACAACCATCGCCCATGTTCCGAAAAAATGTCTTTAATATTATGCATGAACCTCCCAAATGATAGTTCATGGTGATCCCCTTCGGGTTTTTTTACAAGGAACAAAATTAGCAGTACCGAAGTAAGCGAAAATACCGGAATGGATAAAAAGGGAAGGAACCAGAGAATGCCGGCTAGTATGGATCCGAGTATTGGACTCAGCACTTTTCCCAATGTATTAGAAGTCTCAATCACACCAAGTGATGCACTTACATCCTTATCCCTTTTAAACATATCTCCAACAAGCGGAAGAACGATAGGGAAAGCTCCTGCCGCTCCAACACCTTGTAATATTCTTCCTATAAGAATCATGATATAGGCAGAATCCAGCTTCCATGCTGCCCAGCCTGCCAGCAGCCCGCCGATTCCCGCGATGATCAAAGAGGGAACAATCACGATTTTTCTGCCATACTTATCTGATAAAAAACCGGCAACTGGAATTAAGAAAATGGCAACGATTGAATAGACAGTGATGATTAAACTGGATTGAAGTTTGGTGATGTTAAGTTTCTGTTCGATTAACGGAAGAACAGGTATTAGCATGGAGTTGCCCAATGTCATGATAAGCGGAATGGAAGCTACAGATATGACGGCCCATTTTTTTTCGGCCAACTCGCTCGCTTTACGGCCAAAATCCAATTTTTCAAATGTTGACATGCCTTTTCCTTTCCCTTGATATGATCAGAATTAATATGTCACATTCATCAACATTTTATCAGTTGCAAAAAAGGAAAATAGCGGAAGTGATCTCATCACTTTTCAGTTATATCCACTTCAGTAAATTGCATATCGATGTTTTTGGGTATTTTCACTTCAAGAATCAGGTCCTTTATTAATGCAACAGCCCCTTTTCTCTTGACGAGACATGGCAAGGGAATGGAGAACCGGTCACCGTCTTCAAAAAAATTCTCAATAATCGCCAGATTGGATGTATGGAAAAATTTAAGTCGGGTTTTTTGATCCTCATTCAGAAGATGAATTCGGATAAAAACAAAGTCAAACGTCTCAAAGACTTGTGTATCGGGTCTTTTTGAATCGTGTTGATTCTCATTTATCGTATGGTTGGAGGCCGAGTTCTGTTGTGATGCAATATTTTCCATTTGGGAAGGGAGGTACTTTTTAAGCATTTCATTTACGAATGACTGGATATCCGACGTACTCATTTGTTCGCTCCATTTTTTTGCATCTTCATTAAAAGGAAATGTTCCCCAAGGAAACACTCTGCCACCTCCTTTATTCAATCGTTTTATTATATGCCTAATGCAAAAGGCGCGTAACAAAAAAGCCAAAATCACGGAATAAAGCATATATATTTGAATTTTTTTAGAAGAATAGTAAGATTGAATATGAAATTGACACAAATATGTAACAGGTTGGTGGTAATCTTCTCAAGGCATCGTTTGCAATACTTGTTTAATTTTGTCTAAAAAGTGAACTAAATTCTTTTACTTCATACTTCACAGTGGTAAAATGGACTTGCAATGCAGTTCGCTGCAGAACACGGGATTCATTACCGCCGGCAAATAAAAAGAAAAATCTTCCGGCGTCAATATATTGAGGTCAACGATGGAGGTTTTTGATCAATGAGTAGACAAGCGTCTTATGAAGGATCCCCATGGGCTCAGTTTTCTGGCCCAAACCTTGGGTATGTGATGGAGCTATATGAACAATACCTAAATGATCCGAACAGTGTCGATCCAGAAATGAAAGAGGCATTTGACCAGTGGGGTGTCCCCTCAGCTGGCAAACAGGCAAAAACAACAGAAGGTCAGGCAGATGTTTCCTTCCAAATGCCGGCAACCCACAACAGCATGAGTAAACTGGTAGCTGCTGTCAAATATGCGGATAATATACGTACATACGGTCATCTCATTGCGGATATTAACCCGATTCGAAGAAAAGAAAAAAATACAAGAAGACTTGAATTATCCGAGTATAATCTGTCAGAGGATGATTTAAAGAATATCCCGGCTTCATTTATTTCGCCTAATGCTCCATCAAATTTGAAAGACGGACTGGATGCAATTAAGCATCTTCAAGAAGTTTATACAAAGAAACTTGCATTTGAATATAACCATGTCCATGAACTGGATGAACGAAATTGGCTTCAGCAAAAAATAGAAGAAGGTCTTTTCTATAAACCATTGAATAATGAGAAGAAAGTCAATTTGCTTGCCCGTCTTGCTGAAGTTGAAGGGTTTGAGAAGTTCATTCATCGTACCTTTGTCGGACAAAAGCGTTTCTCGGTTGAAGGTTTGGAAACGCTCATTCCATTAATGGATGAAATCATCAGTCTTGCAGTAGAGACAGGGACGAGAACCGTTAATATTGGAATGGCTCACCGGGGACGCCTGAATGTGTTGGCGCATGTTCTTCAAAAACCATATAAATTGATTTTTTCAGAGTTCCAGCATGCTCCAAATAAAGAGCTGATCCCATCTGAAGGTTCGATTGGCATCACCTATGGGTGGACGGGAGATGTAAAATATCATTTGGGTGCTGACAGAAAACTCAAAAAAGGGACAACGGTTACAACACGAATCACCCTGGCAAACAATCCGAGTCACCTTGAAGTGGTCAATCCTGTAGTAGACGGATTTACCCGCGCAGCTCAAGAGGACAGAAGCAGTGAGGGATATCCAAAACAAGATATGGATAACAGCCTTGCTATTGTTGTACATGGGGACGCAGCCTTTCCTGGTGAAGGAATTTCGCAGGAAACGCTGAATATGGGACGCTTGAAAGGATATAATACTGGCGGTTCAATTCACATTATCGCGAACAACATGATTGGATTCACAACTGAAAGCAGTGACTCCCGTTCCACTTTATATGCATCCGATGTGGCTAAGGGTTTTGAAGTGCCAATTGTACATGTGAATGCTGATGATCCGGAAGCTGTCCTTGCAGCAGCAGCCCTTGCACATGAATATCGCAAAGCATTTCATAAAGATTTTATTATTGATCTGGTGGGTTACCGGCGTTTTGGCCACAATGAAATGGATGAACCCATGGTCACAAATCCATTAATGTACAACATTATTAAAAAACATCCGACTTCAAAAGAAATTTATGCCGACCATCTGATACAAGCCGGGTTGTTGACAAAAGAAGAAGTGGAGAAAATTGATCAAGAAATTCAGGAGAGACTTCAAAAGGCATATGACAATTTGCCGAAAACTGAAGGAAATCCCGATATTGTTATGAATCCTCCGGAAATCGTGGATAAAAGACTTTCTACACTCAATACAGCAGTAGACGAAGATGTTTTAGAAACAATGAATCGGGAATTAATTACATGGCCCGAAGATTTTAATGTATTTAAACGTCTCGAGAGGATTTTTAAAAGAAGAGAAAATGTCATAGAGGAAAAAGGGAAGGTTGATTGGGCGCATGCTGAAGCACTTGCATTCGCATCGATATTAAGGGACGGTACCCCTATAAGGATGTCAGGCCAAGATTCACAACGCGGAACTTTTGCACAGAGAAACCTTGTTCTGCATGATGTTGAAACAGGTGAGGAATATATTCCAATGCATCATTTGAGCAATGCGAAAGCTTCTTTTGCACTTTATAACAGCCCATTGACTGAAGCTGCGGTTGTAGGTTTTGAATATGGATATAACGTTTTTGCGCCAGAAACCCTTGTTATCTGGGAAGCTCAATTTGGTGATTTTGCCAATATGGCTCAAGTGTATTTTGACCAGTTTATTTCATCAGGAAGGGCGAAATGGGGACAAAAATCAGGACTGGTCATGCTCTTGCCGCATGGATATGAAGGTCAGGGGCCCGAGCACTCCAGCGGCCGTGTAGAAAGATTCCTTCAAAGTGCAGCTGAACATAACTGGATTGTCGCAAACTTATCAAGTGCAGCCCAGTATTTCCATATATTAAGAAGGCAAGCAGCGATCCTCACGAAAGATGAGGTCAGACCGCTGATTATTATGACACCCAAAAGCCTGCTGCGTCACCCGCTGGCATCTTCAGATGTAGAGGAATTGACAAAGGGCTCCTTTAAATCAGTGATTGAACAGAGAGGCTTGGGGGGATATCATGAAGCTGTTGAAAGAATAGCACTTTGCAGCGGAAAGATTGCGATTGATCTGGAGGAGCAATTGCAGGACGAAGCGGATGTGGATTGGCTCCACATTATCAGGGTTGAAGAACTTTACCCATTCCCTAAAGAAGAAATCTCTGAGATTTTGTCAAGGTATCCCAATTTGAAAGAGATCGTTTGGGTTCAGGAAGAGCCGAAAAATATGGGCGGCTGGCTCCATGTCATATCCTATATAAGAGAAATCAGACCGGAAGGTGTAGATATACGGTATGAAGGAAGAAGGAGAAGGTCCAGTCCGGCAGAAGGGGATCCGACTGCTCATAGAAAGGCACAGAGCCGTATCGTAAAAGCTGTATTTACAAAACCAGAGTAAAAAGAAAGATATATATCCGCAAAGACTAGAGGAGGATAAAAAGTGGCCGAAATCAAAGTACCAGAACTCGCAGAATCCATCATGGAAGGAACCATCGCTCAATGGCTTAAAAAACCAGGCGACTTTGTCGATAAAGGTGAATATATCGTCGAGCTTGAAACGGATAAAGTAAACGTGGAGATTATTTCGGAAGAAGCCGGAGTGGTAAAAGAATTGAAGGCCGAAGAAGGCGAAACGGTAAATGTGGGAGATGTCATTGCCATTGTCGATGAAAGTGGCACAGCAGAATCGGGTACATCCCAGGAAGCATCCGAAGCTGCACCGCAGAAAGAGGAACAAAAAGCTTCTGAGCCGGAACAGGTATCCCAGCCTGCTCCTAATGCTGCCCGGGAGCAGGAAGAAAAACAGCCGGATGAAAAGGAGCGTCCGATTGCTTCTCCGGCCGCACGTAAATTAGCGCGGGAAAAAGGAATTGATTTATCTGCAGTTCCTACAGTTGACCCGCTGGGAAGAGTTCGAAAACAAGATGTTGAAACGTATGCAAATCAACCGAAACAGCCGTCTTCTCCTGCTCAACCGGGGAAAGCTGCTCCAACTGCTTCTCAAGGTGAGCCAGGAAAACCGGTTGAACGTGTACGTATGTCACGCCGCCGCCAAACGATTGCCAAAAGGCTTGTAGAAGTTCAGCAAACAGCAGCCATGCTGACAACATTTAATGAAATCGATATGACAGCGGTAATGGAATTAAGGAAAAGAAAGAAAGACAAATTCTTTGAAGAGCACGATGTAAAGCTTGGATTCATGTCTTTCTTTACTAAAGCTGTTGTTGCTGCATTAAAAAAATATCCTGCTGTTAATGCGGAGCTGCAGGGAGACGAGCTTGTATATAAAAAGTATTATGATATCGGTGTCGCTGTTTCTACAGATGAAGGTCTAGTTGTACCGGTGATCCGTGACTGCGATCGAAAGAACTTTGCAGAAATAGAAGAAGACATCATGACTGTAGCGAAAAAAGCCCGTGACAACAAATTGGCTTTAAGTGACCTTCAAGGCGGGACATTTACGATTACAAATGGAGGGGTGTTCGGCTCCCTGTTATCAACTCCAATTCTTAACGGGAACCAAGTGGGAATTTTAGGTATGCACACCATTCAAACTCGCCCCGTTGCCATTGATGCAGAAAATATGGAAAACCGGCCAATGATGTATGTGGCTCTATCTTATGACCACCGAGTAATTGATGGAAAAGAAGCCGTTGGATTCCTGGTGACTGTTAAAAAGCTTCTTGAAAATCCGGAAGATCTGCTTTTGGAAGGATAAATCAAAACAAGATATGCCCCCGTATAGCGCCGTACAGACTGTAGTGCCTCTGACGAGAGAAAGGGAACAAGGTCCAACGTACGGTCGCTTTAGGGGATCGAGCCCCGGTCGTTCCACAGAATTTTTCGGAGCCAGATTCAGAATACATGTGTACGGAAAATCCATAATAAACGTTACGGCCAAAAGACCACTTCAACCTGAAAATGGAAGTGGTCTTGTTTGCGTGGCTGCGCAGGATTTCATGGGTTATCGGGAGCTATTGGAGAAGGCACAGAAAAAGCGTGCTTTTTGCACGCTGGTATATCAATATATTAATTGCCTAACTTAAGTTTAAACCTCGTTTTCTTATTTCCATTTTCAATAATCGAATCCAATCAGCACCGTGTCCATTCTTTTTTGCGTCTCGGTAGGCTGCAACCAACTGCTCATTTGTCATGATCTTCATGTTTGCAAAAACCTCCTTAGTGAAATGGAATCCTCACGTTCATTTCTCATTTTACCTGTTTTTGGGTGAGATTGAAAGCGTTTTATTACAAATCTTCAAACAAATTTAGGTTTTTTTCGACATATTTCTTTTAAAAAAATAGAGCCCTTTCAGCGGGCTCTATATCATTTTCTATTTCATAGAAATCCAAACACTCTTTACCTCTGTGTAGTTGTTTAGAGCATATGAGCCCATTTCCCTTCCAAGTCCGGATTGTTTATATCCCCCGAAAGGTGAAGCGGCATCAAAGACATTATAGCAATTTACCCAGACGGTGCCGGCGCGCAGCCTGTTTGCTACATAATGTGCATTGGCTACGTCACGTGTCCAAAGTCCGGCAGCCAGGCCATAATCCGTTTTATTTGCCCGCTCGATCAGCTCGTCCAGGTCTTCGAATGGTAATGCTGAGATAACCGGGCCGAAAATTTCTTCTTTGGCAATGGTCATTTCGTCATTTACATCGGCAAAAATTGTCGGCTCAACGAAATATCCTTGCTCACTTGACTTTTTCCCGCCAGCCAGCAATTCCGCTCCTTCATTAATACCTTTTTCAATATATCCCAATACTCGGTTTTGCTGTTCGGAAGAAACCAGCGGTCCCATTTCGGTATCCTGATTTAAGCCGGCCCCTTGTTTTATGCTTTTGGCATGTGAGGCCATATCAGCTACTACATTGTCAAAGTTTTTCTTTTGAATAAATACACGGGATCCAGCCGAGCAAACTTGTCCTTGGTTGAACATGACACCGTTTAATGCACCTGGAATGGCTTTAGTCAAGTCTGCATCCGGAAGGATAATATTTGGTGATTTTCCACCAAGTTCCAAAGTGACTCTTTTAACTGTTTTGGAGCATTGCTCCATAATTTTCTTACCGACTTCAGTTGATCCGGTGAATGCAATTTTATTTACATCTGGATGATTGACTAGAGATGATCCTGCAGGCTCTCCGAAACCTGGAACGATATTAACCACTCCCGGAGGAAATCCTGCTTCTTCAATGAGTTCAGCTAAGTATAATGCAGACAACGGCGTTTGTTCTGCGGGTTTCAACACTACTGTACATCCGGTTGCCAGAGCCGCACCAAGCTTCCACATAGCCATCAGCAACGGGAAGTTCCATGGAATAATCTGTCCGACCACACCTACAGGCTCGTGGCGTGTATAGTTAAAGAACGGCCCTGATACAGGAATTGTTTGACCTGTAATTTTAGTTGTCCAACCGGCATAATAGCGCATATGTTCAATGACCAACGGGAGGTCTGCATTCATTGTTTCCCGAATGGGCTTACCATTGTCGAGTGTTTCCAGCTGCGCAAGCTCTTCTTTGTTTTCTTCTATCAGATCTGCAAGCTTGTACATCAGCCTTCCTCTTTGAGCAGCGCTCATTTTAGACCATTTTCCTTCATCGAACGCTTTTCTTGCAGCTTTTACAGCCCGGTCGATATCTTCAGCTCCCGCTTCATATAAAGTAGCCAATGTTTCACCTGTAGCCGGGTTAGGGGTATCGAAAGTCTTGCCGTCGGCACTTTTAACAAATTCCCCATTGATGTATAAGTGTTTTGTCCCCTGTAAAAACTTTTGCACCTTGTCTTTAACATCGATTGTTGCTTGACTCATTGAACTCCTCCTTAAAAATTTTTTTCCAAGGAAAATAACAGAGGCTAAGAAACCGCTGCCAATTACAAGTCTACTATGAATATACTAAATTTACAAATAAAATGAGCGGAAAATATTTCCTCATAATCTGACAATATTTGATGCGGTGGATGGGTAATAGGAGGAGGTATGACTTTGGTAAATAACCGGTTAAAAGGGCGGTTTTTGATCGGATCCATGGCTGCAGAAAATTCAAATCTTATTTTAACAATGCCTAAGAGAGATCACCTTGAGAAATGTCCCTTGTCTATGGATTCATTATGGGCTAATCCGGAGATTTTCGTGGGTAATCTTGTTCAATTACAAAAAAGATCAGGAAAGGCGGCAAGATAATCCGGCACGCTTTTTTTATTTTTTGGAGATTGATAAAATGAGAAAGGACGTAGTTATAAAAAGAAGGGATGGTTAATTGGTGAACCTGAATCAACTGCCTGAGGATGTTAAACAATTGATTGATCAAAGAAGAAATGCATTCTCACACGATGCAGAGCATCTTATTGGAGGCCAGGAGTTTTTGGCTGAGGACGAAAATATTGTATTGGATGCTGTCATCGCTCTATCGCTTGGAAAAAATATTTTGCTGAAAGGACCTACTGGCTCCGGTAAAACCAAACTTGCGGAATCTTTATCCCGCATATTCCATCAGCCTATGCATAGTGTCAATTGTTCTATTGATACAGATACCGAAGCATTCCTCGGCTTCAAAACAATTAACCAGCGTGAGGGAATAAGCAAAATAGAGTTTATCCCGGGTCCTGTTATTCAAGCTATGGAAAAGGGACATTTACTATATATAGATGAAATCAATATGGCCAAACCGGAAACACTGCCCATTTTAAACAGCATTCTGGACTATAGAAGAAGATTGACGAATCCTTTGACAGCTGAAGTTGTACAGGCAAAGAAAACATTTGGAGTTATCGCAGCAATCAATGAAGGATATATTGGATCTGTTCCATTAAACGAGGCTTTAAAGAATCGGTTCATCGTCATTGATATTCCTTATGTGCAAGGCGATATATTAAAGAAAGTGATCTTGCAGGAAAGTCAGCTAAAAAATGAACAGCTCATCCATCAATTTGTCAGCTTATCGGCAGACTTGCTCGTTCAGGTAAAAAATGGAATTATTCCAGAAGAAGCAGCCTCTGTTCGCGCATTAATTGATACGTGTGACCTGGCTGTCTTCATGGACCCTCTCAGAGCTGTCAAAAGAGGGATATCGGATAAACTAGAGGAAGAACGGGAAAGAGCAGCTGTCCAGAATATTGCCTCCACATTATTCAAATAGAGGTGGATCCAATGAATCGTTTTATTGACTTTAATGATGAAAAAACAGATACTCCGCTAATATTAGAATTGACAGATCTGGCAAAAACCCTGGCAAGATCCAGTCAATATGAAGCAGAAATACGTGTGCATTCTTATTTAAGCCAAAATACAAAAAAAGTATATGTCAGTCATTTTTGGAATCATCGCCTTCAGCCTATTAAAAAGGCTGGAATGAAGAGTGACATTTACTTACGGGCTTATGGAAACAAGACATATACTGACTTCAACATTATTGAGACTTACCGGAGAAAAATACAGTCAGCTAAAATTTCCGGCTTTGCCCGGCAGCTGTTAATGCTTGCTGAAGATATAAGGGTAGAAGAGCTATGCAAGAAAGACAGGCCCGGAATGGCTGATGAATTTCAGTTGCGCCGTCAAGTTTACGCAGAGTACCATGAATCCCAGTTAATGGTAAATCTGCAAAAAAGCATGTTTACTGATGCTTTTTTTAATGCAGTTTATTTAATGCTTCATACCGCAGGTACACTTTTTTCTTTTCCTCATTTTTATCCGGAGTTGGACAGTGCGATTCCTCAACTGCGAATCCGGTTGGAGGGGCTGTTCGATACTCAGTCAACAAAAGACTGCGTGGAAGTCTGTACGAAGGTCATTCAATTGGCCGATGAGGTTTTTCTATCGGATATGCTTAACGAGTATCTTCATCTTCCGGTACCTGGACAAAACATCCGCAACGAGTTATATGCAGACTTAAAAAGGAAGGACCCTCTCCAAAATGACGAATCGTCAGAAGAAGCAACACGAGGAGATGAACAGGTACAAAAGGATATGATGGGAACTTGGCACAGGGAAATCCAAAGGCCCGGAAAAAGTTTTTTGCAATTTGAATTGAAACGGGGAACAAAAACAGGCATTGATGGTGCAAATGGAAGAGAAGGGGAAGAAGACCAAGCTCTTGGCATTGTTCAAGGAAAAAGCGGACAGTCGGAGAAAAAAGAATTTTCCCGGCAGGAATTAATAGGCGCTCCACCACATAAAAGAAAAAATGGAAACAAACATACATTCGGCAAGGCCAATCAACATGCACGCCCTATTTTTGTCACTCCGGATAGACCGGATCTCCAAGAGAGGGCAGAATATTCCCGGCTCGAAAAAGAGGTTCGTTTTTATCACAAAAAACTAAAAAAACTGTTGCAGCGAATGACGGAGAAAAAGCAAAATGAACAACGCACCCACTTAAAAATGGGACGTCTTGGAAAAAATTTATTGTCTTATTATACAGAGGATCAGCCAAACATCTTTTATAAAAAAACTATGCCCGGAAAAGAGATGGATGCTGCTTTTATTCTGCTTGTCGATTGTTCCGCCTCCATGTTCGATAAAATGACAGAGACCAAGCGGGGCGTGGTTTTGTTCCATGAAGCCTTAAAGTCCGTGAATGTGCCGCATGAAATTATCGGGTTTTGGGAGGATGCCAATGATACAACGGTTGACGATCAGCCCAATTATTTTATGGAGGCCGTTACTTTTTCTTCTTCGCTGCAGTCCAAGACCGGACCTGAAATCATGGTGATGGAAGCCATGGAAGATAATAGAGATGGGTATGCCATCAGAATCGCGGCTGAAAAGCTTATTCGGAGACCCGAAAAACAAAAATTTCTTATCGTTTTCTCGGATGGGGAACCGGCTGCATTTGATTATCACCATCATCATGGTATTTTGGATACACATGAAGCTGTAAAGGACGTCCGGAAGAAAGGTATAGAGGTTTTTAATGTTTTTCTTTCAAATTCCGGCCTTGAATTTGAACAGAAAAAGGTATTTGAAAATATTTATGGAAACAAAAGTATTATTGCCCCGTATGTAGAGGATCTTCCTGATGTGCTTTTTCCTTTGCTCAAAAGATTGTTGAGGCAATCTCTGCAGGTTTAGATGAAAAATTAAAGCCAAGCATCTGTTACAGACATACAAACTAAACCGATATGCGGAAAAGCCTGGAACCGAGTAAAAAAGATGGCTTGATTTTAATTTTCTTAATAAAATACCAGCGAAGGAAAACTATGTTTTCCCTGGTCTTTCGCGCAGTCACCTCTATACAGCCGTCCTGCGCTTTTCTTCATTGTCCAGCTTCGGACGGCAGGGGCTCGAGGTCGCTTCGAAAAACCAATGAAGGCAAAGAGCGGCCTTCCTTGGTTTTCCTCCAGCGCTAGTCGCCCCTGTACAGCCGTCCTGCGCTTTTCTATATTGTCCAGCTTCGGCGCCTAGCCCCTCGAGGTCATAAGCCCGTCACTGCTGAAGGCAAACTACGCCTTCTTCAGCGCCAGTCTTATGCTTGTCGGGGCTGGTCAAGGCGCCTCCGCTTTTCTAATTGTCCAGCTTCGGACGGCAGGGGCTCGAGGTCGCTTCGAAAAACCAATGAAGGCAAAGAGCGGCCTTCCTTGTTTTTCCTCCAGCGCTAGTCGCCCCTGTGCAGCCGTCCTGCGCTTTTCTATTCACCAGCCTCTGCTCGCACCCCCGCCTCCGGAGGAACCGCCCCCGCCTGATCTTGGGCCTCCAAAGCCACCGCCTCCACCACCGCCTCTACTTAGGATAGCGGCGAGCATTCTTATGATTGTTAATGTGAAGGCTCCGCCCAGGAAGCGGTAATCCAAAAAGATTAAACCGGCAAAAATCAGGATTAAGATCAGCATGGTAAAGGGGGATATACTCTCGGTATTGTTATATTCAATACCTTCCGCATCTGCTGTTTTCTGCAAATTGTATTCCTGAGAGACTTCATTAAATAATTGTTTATACGTATTCATAAGAGCCAGGTTCATTTGATTTTGTTCCAGATAAGGAAGTGCGTAGCTGTCAAGAATTCTTCCTGCTTTTCCGTCCGGCAGAGCGCCCTCTAGCCCATAGCCCACTTCTATTCTAATTTTTCGTTCCTGGGGTGCCAATAGCAGGAGAACGCCATTGTCATTTTCTTTACTGCCAAGGCCATATTCCCGAAATGCCTGCAATGCATATTCCTCTACAGTTTCATTTTCAAGAGATTCGACAGTTAATACTGCAATCTGTGCTTGTGTCTGATCGTCTAAATACCTTCCAAGCTCCACCAATTCCTGCTCCTCATTCTCCGATAGGACATTTGCAAAATCCTGTACATAAATATCGCCAACAGGCTTCGGGATGGAAGCGGCCTGGACGATCTGTCCAGCAGGGTGACTGATGAAAAAGAATAGAAAGGAAAGGAGGAGAAGACCCCGCCTCATTAATCTCCAGTCCCTTCAAAGTCTACATTCGGTGCTTCCTCGGCCCCTTCCTGCGCTTGAAAATATTCTCTTGTGTCGAATCCAAAAATGGAAGCAACAATCCGGCTGGGGAATTGTCTGACTCTTTTATTGTAATTTGTGACTTCCTCATTGTAGTCCATTCTTGCAACGGAAATTCTATTTTCTGTTCCTGCCAGTTCATCCATCAGCTGGGTAAACTGCTTATCCGCTTTAAGTTCCGGGTAATTTTCAGCTATTACAAGCAGCCTGCTTAGCGCATTTGATAACGAATCATCCGCCTCTGCCTGTTCCTGAACACTATTGGCACCTATCAGTCTTGAACGAGCCTCAGCAATGTCCCCAAGCACATCTTCCTCATGTGCAGCGTACCCCTTGACGGTATTTACCAGATTTGGGATCAAGTCCGCTCGTCGCTGCAATTGGTTTTCAATTTGGGAATGTTTCTGTTCCACATTTTCTTCAGCTTGAATAAATCCATTATAACTGCTCAACAACGGAATGATGATCAAGGCCAACACAACGATAACCCCAATCATAGCTCCTAGTCCTCTTTTCATTTTCTCTCACCCCTCACCCTTAGTATAACGATTAAACGTAAAGATAGTTTCAGTTCTTTTCTTTTTTATTTACCCAAAAAGAACAAAAATAGAACGATCGGCAGTTTAAAGAATGATTCCATACCGGAAAAATGTTACAATCGATATAAACCTTGCGTAAGGAACGGAAATGGAGCTGAAGTGAATGAACGGAATAAAAGATGGATTAAACCGGCCTTTGCAAGATCTCAGAATATCCGTAACAGATAAATGCAATTTCCGATGCCAATATTGCATGCCTGCTGATATATTTGGCCCGGATTTTCCATTCTTGCCAAAAAGTGAAATTTTATCTTTTGAAGAGATAGAACGTTTGGCGATTGCTTTTAGTAAACTGGGTGTAACCAAATTAAGAATCACTGGAGGGGAGCCGCTTCTCCGAAAAGATGTAGCACACCTGATTGCCAGATTGAAAAATATTCCGGGAATTAAGGACATTGGACTTACCACCAATGGAGTGCTGCTGCCAAAATTGGCAAAAGATCTGGTGAATGCAGGGCTGCACAGAGTGAATGTCAGTCTCGATGCGCTAAACGATGAAGTCTTTTCGAAAATTAACGGGCGGGGCGTCAGCTCAAATGTAGTTTTGAAAGGCATCGAAGCTGCAAGAGAAGCAGGTTTGGGCGTTAAGGCAAATATGGTCGTTCAAAAAGGAATCAATGAAAGCGAAATCATTCCTATGGCCAAGCATTTTAAAGAGTTGGGTGTCACACTTCGCTTTATAGAATTCATGGATGTAGGCAACTCCAACGGCTGGAACTTTAGTAAAGTGGTGACCAAAAAAGAAATGTTTAAATTGCTTTCAGAACAATTTGATCTGGTGCCTGTCGATCCCGATTATTTTGGAGAAGTAGCCAAACGCTACCGTTACAAAGATACGGATACTGAGGTGGGTTTCATCACCTCTGTGTCTGAATCATTTTGTTCAAGCTGTACAAGAGCACGTCTTTCGGCAGACGGGAAGTTCTATACGTGCTTATTTGCCTCCAAGGGGTATGACCTTCGTGAGATTGTACGTTCAACTCATGAAGAGGAACCATTAATCAAGGAGATCCGATCGATCTGGAATCAACGGAAAGACCGCTATTCTGACGAACGGACAAAAGAAAGTGCAAAATCAAGAGAGAAGATTGAGATGTCTTACATCGGAGGATAATGAATGGAAGGAGACTGGTGAATAAGTGCTGGAGAGAAGGAAGCCCATTTGGGTTAAAGAAGCAATCGATAAGGTGATGGAACATAAAAAAAGAGGGGAAGTTGAAACAGTATCTATACACGACTGTGATGAGCGGTATCTTGCTTCTCCATTAATTGCAGACCATGATGTACCCCCATTTGACCGCTCTCCATATGACGGATTTGCATTAAGAGCCCGGGATACGAAAAATGCATCACGAGAACACCCCTTATTATTTGAAGTCATTGATGAAATAGGCGCAGGACAGGTGACTCTGAAACAACTCGGCTCCATGGAAGCTGTTCGTATTATGACGGGGGCGCAAATTCCTGAAGGAGCCGACTGTGTGATCATGCTTGAACTGGTAAATGAGAGGAATGAAAACGGCAGGAAACTCATTGAAATAAAAAGGCAGCTTCAGCCGGGTGACAACCTTTCTTTTCAAGGGGAGGATGCCCAAAAAGGGACCGAGCTTATTGGTAAAGGAGTTCAAATTAATCCCGGGATAAAGGCGTTGTTGGCTACCTTTGGCTACAGCCGGGTAAAAGTCGGCAAAAAGCCAACTATAGGCATTATTGCAACCGGGAGTGAATTACTGGGTCCTGAGGACGAACTGGAACCGGGAAAAATACGGGACAGCAACGGTTATATGCTGCAATCACAAGTTTTGCGCACAGGAGCTTTATATAAAAGGTATGAGAACTGTGCTGACGACCTGGAGACGTTATATCATGCGTTAAAGACTGCACTGGAAGAATGCGATATTGTTATCACAACCGGCGGCGTATCCGTCGGGGACTTTGATTATATGCCGGAAATTTATAAAAGGCTTGGTGCAAAATTATTATTTAACAAAATTGCTATGCGTCCGGGAAGTGTGACAAGCTGTGCTGAAATCAATGGACAGCTGCTGTTTGGCCTTTCCGGCAACCCATCAGCCTGTTATGTAGGATTTGAATTTTTTGTAAAACCTTATATACGATACTGGATGCATTCGGAGCTGCCGTATAACCGTTTTGTAACCGGTGAATTAAAAGCTGATTTTCCAAAACCGAATCCGTTTAGCAGATTTATCAGAGGCAAGCTTAGCTATGAAGAGGGCAAAATCTTTGCAGAGCCGGTAGGATTGGATAAATCTGGAGTTGTCACTTCTATTGCATGGGCAGATTGTCTTATCGTCCTTCCAGGTGGGACAAGAGGTTATCAAAAAGGGGATCAAGCAGATATCATTCTCCTTGAGGATCGACAGGGAAGCGGTGTACCGTGGCAGGAAAAAAAATTATCCAAATTGTAGGCTTTCAAAACAGCGGAAAAACGACCCTGATCGAGCAATTGATTAAAGCGTGCAAGGAAAAGGGGCTCCGTATAGGCACGATCAAACATCATGGCCACGGAGGAAAGCCCGATCGGGCCGTGAACGATAAAGATACAGGCCGGCATATGGCCGCCGGTGCAACAGCCGCAGCTGTAGAAGGAGCCGGGAGTTTACATATAGAGGTGTCCCAAAACCAATGGAAACTGGAAGATATTTTGCAAATCTATGATTTGCTGCCTTTGGATATTATACTGGTGGAAGGATATAAAAAATTGTCCTGCCCAAAGGTCGTTTTATTGCGCAATAGGGAGGATGATTTTTTGTTGGATGAACTGTCCAATATTGTTGCAGTGGTTTCCCGGAGACAGATGATCGGCCAGCGATCTATTCCATTTTTCCGATTGGAGGAGACAGAACCTTTCATTAAATGGTTTTTCAATAATATTGTATGTAAACAGCACTGAAAGAATCAGGCGTCGGATAAACAAATGGTTTACCCGCGCCTGATTCTTTTATTATTGATTTAACTTTTGCTCTACTTTTTGGCACACTTCATTTGCAGAAAGACCGCTTGCTTCAACAACCGGGACTTCTGAAGAAGTCGTCTGTATCCCCATTAAGTTGGAATTCATTCCGGTTACTACACAGCAGTCTACATTATTTAATTCTGAATCATTGGCAAGAGTGACCACTTCGAATCCCTTGGCTTCCAAAGCCTGGGATACATTATTCAATCCTTCCTCTACACCGATTCTCATGTTTTGCACCTCCTCCTCTTTTTATCATTCCATGTTTACTATTTCCTAAACTGATTTCTTAAGCATATTCATTGGTGGCTGAACAATCCTAAATGTATAATGGTCTTACTTGACTGCATAGGTCATAGAGCCAGATATGGCAATAGTTTATGTTACAGTTTGGAGGAACAAAGCGTGGTTCAGCAATGGGAAGTCATCGTGATGAAAGGCGAGAGCGAACCGTGGTGGTTTTTCCCTGAATGGAGAAATGACATCATCGAACTGTATACTTTCTCGGAAAAAGAAGCTGCTATCCGCCGGTATATGTCACGATTCCGGGAATTAAAGAATAAATGTCAATATGTTAAGGTGAAAAAAACTTCTTTGGCTGCCTTCTGGAACGAAGGGGATCGAGCATACTGCGAACAGTGCGAAGATGACTTACAGTTGTATTACGGTTTATTGATCTTACTAAATGGCGAACCTTATGAGTTTACTGAAAAAACGGTGAATGGATGAATGTAGATGAGTGTTCAAACTAAAAACGCAGCTGCTCCGACTAGCCAAACCAAGCAGACAGTTTATGGCATTTTATTTGCCATGAGCGGCAGCCATTTGTTAAACGATTCAATTCAGTCGGTTGTCCCGGCTATGAACCCTATTTTTGAGCAAAGTTTAAATCTCTCGTTTGCTCAAATTGGCTGGATTGCATTTGTGCTGAATATGACTGCTTCCGTTATGCAGCCTGTCTTCGGCTATATAGCGGATAAGAGGGCAACTCCTTTTTTGCTTCCAGCCGGAATGTTTATGAGTATGATTGGTTTAATCGGATTTGCTTTATCCCCGAACTTTTACGTCATTTTGCTGTCCGTCTTTTTTATCGGGATCGGTTCTGCTGTCTTCCATCCCGAAGGGTCCAGGGTTGCTTATATGGCAGCTGGGAACAAACGGGGGCTGGCCCAATCCATTTATCAGGTGGGCGGAAACTTTGGACAGTCACTGGCACCGGTGTTTACAGCATTTATTTTTGTGCCTCTGGGACAAAGGGGAGCACTTGCTTTTACAATAGTCACCATAACTGGAATTATCTTGTTGTTGTATGTGTCAAGATGGTATAAAGGACAGATACAAGAAGGGCGATTCAGTCTCAAAAGCCGAGCGACTGCTGTTCAAAATGCAGCCCCGATTCATAGAAAAATTAAAATGGCCATGGGTTTGCTTGTTTTTCTTGTTTTTGCCAGATCTTTTTATGTAGCGGGCATTAATAACTTTTATCAATTTTATTTAATACAAGATTATGGGCTCACTGTCAGGCATGCCCAATTATATGTCTTTATTTTTATGTTTGCAGGAGTATTGGGTACCTTTTTCGGTGGTCCATTGGCAGACCGTTTCGGGAGAAGAAACATGATTTTCCTGTCCATGGCAGGGGCTGCACCGCTTACCGCCATTTTACCGTTTGTTCCGTTGGCTCTGGTCATACCGATTTTCTTTATTATAGGATTTGTGATTTTGTCAAGTTTTAGTGTAGCCGTCGTGTATGCACAGGAACTGATGCCACAGAAGGTGGGAATGGTGTCCGGTCTCATTGTCGGGCTTGCCTTTGGTATGGGGGCCGTTGGAGCGGTCCTGCTCGGGATACTTGCAGACTTGTACAGCATCCGCTTTGTTATGATTCTTTGCGGCCTGCTGCCATTTGTGGGAGTATTGACGTGGCTGCTGCCCAATGATGAGAAGGTAAGGGAACTGACACGTCCTCGTACTTGATAAGAATCGGATCCCCCGGCATGATAATCAGCCGGGGTTTTCTTCATGCAGATGAGTTTATATACCTGCTTTCTTTTTCTCCGATGAAATGTCCCGGGAAGCTCCGCTTACCTTGTGCATAGGGTATATCCGCATTTCTAGGAAGCTTGTTGCGAAGTGTTTGACACGATATCTGGCTGAAGAAAATGATTTTCCGGAACCGTTTGTTTGTCTGCACTGATGAGGCACTTGCACTTTTTCTTAATGGAGAAGGAATAAAGCAATCCTTCAACGAATAGGGAAAGAAAGACGAGATTTGTTTGAAGGGGTGCTATGATGCTTCAATCCCAGTCTCCATTATCCGAAAAACCAGTGGATGTCCGTGATCTGGACGCCACCGAACTTAAGAAAAAGCTGACAGAACGTACACTAACATCGTTAGAAATAACAAAAAAGTATATTGACCATTTAAAGCAGGTGAACCCGGCTGTAAATGGCATTGTAGAAGAACGCTATTCTAATGCATTGAAAGAAGCAGAGGTAGCTGATCACCTCATTGCCCAGGGAAATGAGGCAGGAAGCCTGACTGGCATACCTGTAACCATAAAGGAATCATTTCATGTGAAAGGGATGCATACGACTGGCGGCCTGCATCTTCGATCTCGGCAAAAACAATCGACAGATGCACGTATCGTTGAAAAGTTGAAAAGCGAAGGGGCCATTATACTTGGTAAGAGCAATACACCTTCTTTATGCTTCTGTCAGGAAACCGACAATAAGCTGTTTGGAAGAACAAATAATCCATGGGATGTAAACAGGACTCCGGGAGGCTCTTCCGGTGGAGAAGCCGCCTTGATTGCACTAGGGGGAGCGGCAGCCGGAATTGGGTCTGATATCGGCGGCTCCATAAGGTTTCCGGCCCATTTTAATGGTGTGATTGGATTTAAATCAGGAAGGGGAAGGGTTTCTCATGCAGGGAGCTACCCGGAAGTTTTGCATCCGCTTCAGCAAAGAATGTACGGAATTGGGCCTATCACAAAGTCAGTCAGGGATGCAAGAATGGTTTATCAAGCCATTGCCGATCATGAGTACGACACCAGAATGAACGTTCATGATTTTACAATTTATACGCTGCCCAAGGGTTCTGCCATACTACATGAATTCATTGAACAGAAACTGGAAGAAATGATAGACTATTTAAACAAGTTTTTTGAGGTCGGAATAGAAACACCTCCATTTTTTAATGAAAGTGCAAGTATTTGGCAGGAAGTGATGTCTATTGACGGGGGAAAATCCACAGCGAAGGAGGCTGGCTTTTCGGGAACAGGCTCCGTCATTACTCATTTTATAAAAGAAAAAATATCAGGGAAGTCCGATTATCATGTCTTTCTGACTTGGGCTTTGATCGGTGCCCGCCTGTTTAAGCCCGGTAAAAAAAGAATATTGGAGATTGAGCGTACGATTGAAAAGGGAGATCGTCAAAACGAAAAATTTTTTGACCGTAATATTCTCGTTCTTCCTGTTTATCATCGTACCGCCCCTTTTCATGGTGAGCTGTACAGTGAGATATTTTCTATCAGGAAAACTTTTAAAAAATATATGCCTTTTGCAGCCTATGCCAACGTCTGGGGATTGCCGAGCCTCACAGTTCCCCTTGGCAAAGATGATGGAGGACTCCCATTTGGAGTCCAGTTCATCAGCAAAAACGGAAATGAGGAAGCACTGTTCCAATTAGGTGAAATCATAGAAAAGGGTTTTGCACGTTTCCAGCGCTGCAGACTGCATGATTCTTAAATAATCTATTTATATACAAATTTTCGTTTAAAAACACACTTTTTCTTCTTTGCTATATATGATAAAATATTAGATAAACTCAACTGGTACAATGATTTATAAAGAGATACAACGGTATGCAATCGGGGGAAAGAATGAATAAAAATATAAAAAAATGGATTCTGTTTACGCAGCATGTCGCAGGGATGGAACTTCCAGTCAAGCAGGAGAACTCTGGGATTAATATGAGCTACAACTTTATTTTCCACTACATTGGATACGATGCAACGCGGATTGAGTCGGCGATAAAGAAAGAAGTGCACGGCATTTCGCTGGATGATTATGTTAAAACCTTTTCGCTTCATGAGCTTGGCCATGCATTAGACCGTGAATCCCTTCTTGCGTCTTTGGATCGAACGATTGAAATTTATGAATTGAAAAGTCAGTATTCCGGGGAAGAGCGATATAAAGACAGACAGCTGCTTTCCGCCTTAATTGAAGAGCATAAAATGAATATTGAATTTGAAAAAACTGCATGGAAAAATGCCCAAAAGATAAACAGTGCATATGACATCGTCGGCTGGAAAACGTTTGAAATCCTTAAAAACCTCTCATTACAAACATATGTTGACTCCTATCAGAAACATCTTTTGGCATATGAAAAGCTTGTAGAACAAACTGAGAAAATTGCATAAGGCAGATGAAACTTCATTTTGAAAAAAATGAAGTTTTTCTTCATTCCTGAAGGGAAGCAGCAAGCTTTGCAAGCTCTTTTTCAGGCAACCTTTTTTTCGATGATAGGGAATATGACGCGCTCTGCTTTCCCGATAAAGCTTTCGAGAAAGGCTCCCAATTCCTTCATTTTTTCCAATATCAGCTGAAGGTGATTGTTGAATCTCCATAATGGGTGAACGGATGGAAAACATGTTCCAACAGCAAATCTTTGTTTTCTGCCTGTCGATCGAAGTATATTGGGCAAATGCAGACAATACAATTTCTTCTTCATGGAAGTGGTTTTGGCCTGAAGGATGCCAAAATACCTGTAAAATCTGTAAGGCTTGATCAACCGCCTATCTGCTGTATTCTTTCCTGCTTTTTTCATTTTTGCCAGTTTGCAAGTCTATCATACGATGCCGGGACAGGTGTTGAAGTGTTGCATGGCGTTTCAGGCCTTTCTTTTTTTATCGCGTATCCCTCCTCTGTTTTATTAATTTATACATGATAAACGGGAAATTTCAAAATATATAACCATTCAACGTCCATTTGCCAATGATTCTAATTGGTAGTATAATTTTTAACGCAACCTACTTTTGTATCTTGCAAATATAAATAATAGGTGGTATTTCACATGACAACAACAAAAGAGTACAGAGTTTTATTGTATTATCATTATGTACCCATTGAGGATCCGGAAGAATTCGCAAAACAGCATTTGAAATTTTGCAAAGAAACCGGACTGAAAGGAAGAATTCTTGTCGCGCATGAAGGGATTAATGGTACGGTTTCTGGAACGATTGAACAGACAGACCGGTACATGAACATGATGAAAGCAGATCCCCGATTTGCGGAAATGGTATTTAAAATAGATGAAGCAGACGGGCATGCGTTCAAGAAAATGTATGTACGTCCGCGTAAAGAGTTAGTTACCTTGCGACTGGAAGATGATATTGACCCGAACGAGCTGACTGGCGAATATTTAAGTCCAAAAGAATTTTACGAGGCCATGCAGGAAGAAGATACGGTCATTTTAGATGCCCGTAATGATTATGAATATGATCTCGGCCATTTTCGTGGTGCCATACGCCCGGACATTAAAACATTTAGAGAGCTACCGGATTGGGTTCGAAGCAACAAAGAATTGCTGGAAGGTAAGAAAATACTCACCTATTGCACCGGGGGAATTCGGTGTGAGAAGTTTTCCGGCTGGCTCAAAAAAGAGGGCTTTGAAGATGTGGGGCAGCTCCATGGCGGAATTGTCACATACGGCAAGGATCCTGAAGTACAAGGAGAATTATGGGACGGAAAGTGCTACGTTTTCGATGAAAGGATTTCAGTTCCCATTAACCAGAAGGAACATGTGATTGTAGGAAGAGACTATTTTGACGGCGAACCTTGTGAGCGTTATGTGAACTGTGCAAACCCGGAATGCAACCGACAGTTCCTGTGTTCCGAAGAAAATGAACATAAATATTTAAGGAGCTGTTCAGATGATTGCCGGGAGCATCCGCGCAATCTTTATATTAAGGAGCACAACTTAACTGAAGAAGAAGTACAAGAACGCATCCAACAATTGAAAGTAGAAAAAGTTTTAAACTAAATAATTTTGAACCCGTTCATCTGCTTGATGGCGGGTTTCTTTTTTTCGTAGAACTTTTATACAGTTGTATGCGATAATAAACATATCCTTGTTTAAATAGAAGTGGGGAGAAGATATGGTTAAAGAGAAGTGGTTCAGATGGGGAATAGGCGTGATGATGTTATTTTTGATCATCTTTCTGGGGACAAAAATCAGTTTTATTTTTACTCCTTTAGTGATCATCGTACAAACGTTATTGCCGCCTATTATTGTGAGCGGGGTTCTTTACTATTTGCTGAGACCGCTTGTCAACCGGCTGGAGAAAAAAATGCCGAGAACACTGGCCATTATTTTAGTTTTTCTCGGAATTGCAGGCTTAATGACAGCGATTGTCTTTATTGTTGGACCTGAACTTCAGCGGCAGTATAATCATTTTGTTGAGAATCTGCCTTCCTACATAACGAGTGTTCAACAATGGGTCTTATCCATTATGGAAAAAGACTGGTTCCAAAATTTCCAGGAAAGCAACTATGTCGAAAATATAACTGCATACATTGAAAACAATGCAAAAAACATGCTGGAAAATGCCGGAGCAACGGCTGCGAATGCTATAGGAATGATTGCAAATACGGTAATGGTTCTTGTATTAGTGCCTTTTGTTTTATTCTTCATGTTAAAAGACGGGGAACAGGCACCCAAATTTCTTTATAAAATACTTCCTAGAAGGCATAAAGAGGAAGCTGAGGATATTTTGGACGACATGGACGGGGCCTTAAGTGCCTATATACAGGGGCAGATGATTGTCAGCTTTTGTGTTGGGCTAACCACCTATATCGGGTACTTAATTATCGGGCTGGATTACTCACTTGTGCTTGGATTGATAGCAATGGTCACAAACGTCATTCCGTTCATCGGCCCTTGGTTTGGGGCTTTTCCTGCAGTGATTGTCGGTTTGCTTGATTCCCCTTTACAGGCGCTGCTAGTAGTTGTGGTCGTGGTCATTGCCCAGCAAATAGACAGTAATATTACTTCACCGCTGGTTATGGGCAAAAAATTGAATGTTCACCCATTGACGATTATCTTTGTCCTTTTGGTAGCTGGAAAATTTGGCGGTTTATTTGGGATGATCTTTGCGGTTCCGGTCTATGCCTTATTAAAAGTCATTGTCAGCCACATGTACCGATATTGGAAGTTGGAATAGCAGTGATTGGAACAAACGACTCAATGGCGCTTCCTTTTGGAGGCGTCTTTTTCCTGTCTGATAAAGTTCTGTTCTTTGTAGAATAAAAGCAGATCCGGCACCATAGATCAAGGGCTTAGCCTGTGCGCATGAAAGTAAAATGCTGCTCACCCCTTCCGGGCGGCTTACAGGAGCTAAAAAACATCCTCATTTCATTTCGCTTTGTTACCAGTGCTCTGCACCTTAAGTCATTGTTATATTTTTCATCTTATAATGAATGGGCTTTTTCATAAAATAGGAACGTTCTTAGGAACAATGCTTATCGGAGGGTTCACCATATGACTGTCATTAATAATGTGAAGCAGACATTAACAGGATTGAAAAGTGCACAGGCCAGTCTGGAAGGGTTTGCCCTTCAAACAGACAATCAGCAAGCCAAGCAGTTGTATCAAATGACTGCACAGCAAACACAAGAGATTATCGATGCCCTGGAACCACGAGTCCAGGAAATCTTGCAGGAAGAGCCGCAATATAACGAATAAATTCAATAAAAGGAACAGAACGGTCTGCTTCTGTTCCTTTTTTTCCAAATGAGGAGGTAGGGAAGATGACTGTCCTTTCTGATGTCAAAACTACATTGGCGACGATCAAGGGGATCCAGGCGACCTTCAGCAAACTTGCACTCGTAAGTACTGATGAAAAGGCTAAAGCCGTTTTTCATGAATGTATGATCGAAACAGAGCCGGTAATATCAGATTTACAGCAGAGGATTGAAAGAATGATGGAAGAAGAAATTCAATATAAGAATTCATAAAAGGAGGCATAAGCTTGAATACTCCAGAATGGCTGGATATCATTGTTCGTTCAGGCATCTTGGTATTTGCTTTGTTTTTATTAACCAAATGGCTGGGCAAAAAGCAGCTGTCCCAACTATCATTTTTTGAGTATGTTACGGGAATCACCATCGGAAGCATCGCTGCTGAAGTCTCAGTAGGCCTGGATAAAGATTTTATTCACGGTTTGTACAGTATGTTAATATGGGCAGCCATTCCAATTTTCGCAGGCATTCTTTCAATTAAAAGCAAGAAAGCGAGAGACTTTATAGAAGGGCAGGAAACGGTTGTCATCCAGGATGGGAAAATTCATGAAGAAAATCTGACAAAACAAAAATATACGGTCGAAGAACTGATGCATTTATTAAGAAAGAAGAATGCATTTCAAGTTTCTGATGTTGAATTTGCCGTGTTGGAAGCAAATGGTGAGTTAAGCGTCTTATTAAAAAAAGAAAAACAGCCGGTCACACCTGAAGATCTAAACCTGGAAGTTGCACCGGTAAAAGTACCTCAAACAGTCATTTTGGAAGGCAAGATTATGGATGCAGGACTGGCAGGATGCGGTTTAACGCGGGAGTGGCTGGATGCCGAACTGGAAAAGCAAGGAATTTCGCTTGATAATGTTTATGTGGGGCAAGTAGATGCTTACGGACAGTTCACCGCCGATTTATATGATGATCAAATTCAGCTTCCGCAACCTCAGGAAAAAGCTCTGTTATTCAGCGCATTGAAAAAATCTCAATCTGATTTGGAAAGCTTTGCACTTAGTACGGATCATAAGGATGCAAAGGAAATGTACAGAAAGCATTCAAAGAAGCTTGCAGAACTTGTTCAAAAGACGGAAAAGTACCTGATCCATTAACCAAAAGGGTCATCCGCCAATGGGACGACCCTTTATTTCATGCATACATTTTTTCAACTTGTTTTTGCAGCTGCTCGTTTTCCGAATATTCATTATATGTCATATATTTATCAACAATACCTGCCGGAGTTATTTCTATCAGGCGGTTAGCAATGGTTTCGACAAACTGGTGGTCATGAGACGTAAACAGCATGGACCCCTTAAATTTTATTAACCCATCATTCAAGGCAGTAATGGATTCCAAGTCCAAGTGATTTGTCGGGTCGTCAAAGAGCAGAACATTGGCACCGCTGAGCATCATTTTTGACAGCATGCAGCGAACCTTTTCGCCACCTGAAAGTACTGATGCTTTTTTTAACACTTCATCCCCGGAAAAAAGCATTCTCCCCAAAAATCCTCGTAAAAAACTTTCCGTTTCATCCTGCGGCGAGAATTGTCTCAACCAATCAATAAGATTTAACTCACTGCCTTCAAAGTAGGCTGAATTGTCCTTTGGAAAATAAGACTGCGAAGTGGTAACACCCCACTTAAATGATCCGCTGTCCGGTTCCATCTCACCTGCAAGAATTTGCAGAAGTACCGTATTTGCTATTTCATTTTTTCCGACCAGTGCGATTTTATCATCTTTATTCATGGTAAAGCTGAGATTGTCAAGGACTTTGACGCCATCAATTGTTTTGGAAAGCCCCTGTACAGTCAGGAGGTCATTACCAATTTCTCTATCCGGTACAAAGGCAATATATGGATAACGCCGGGAAGAAGGTTTGATATCATCCAAAGTAATCTTGTCAAGGAGTTTTTTCCTGGATGTCGCCTGCTTGGATTTAGAAGCATTTGCACTGAATCTTGCAATAAACGCTTGAAGTTCTTTTATTTTTTCTTCTTTCTTTTTGTTTGCTTCTTGGGCCATTTTTTGGGCCAGCTGGCTG